>CACYBT010000258.1 GCA_902772715.1 uncultured Succinivibrio sp. | reverse complement strand
CTCATTCTCACTGCTGCTATGCCCAAACCATTTGCGGAAAATAGTCTCATAGGTCCCGTTTTCTTTTATTGTTTTTAGACCTTTGGCGATTTTTTCTGAAAGCATGTGGTTATTCTTGGAGGTGACAATACCATAGGTCTCGAAGGTCAGCCGATCCTCCAGAAGTGCCGCTTTGTCATCGTGACTCGTCACGAGATAGTATTCGATAACCGGTTTGTCGATAATCACGGCATCACAGTCGTTACGGTCAATGGCCACAAAGGTTTCTATTTCGGTATTATATTTTTTGACTTTGGCATTCTTGATGTTTTCTGCAAAGTAGCAGCCGGTAGTTCCGGTTTTAGCACAGATCCTCTTTCCATGCAGATCATAGGAAGTCTTAATCTTGTTGGCAAATTCACTGCGGACTAAAACTCCAAGTCCTGAATTATAGTATGGCTCTAGTCTTACAATCTGAGCGCGTTCATCAGTAATGGAATAAGCAGCGATGGCGACGTCAACCTGTTCGGTAAGCACCGACGGCAAAAGTGCATCAAAAGGCATATTCTTAATTTCGACCTGAAGACCCATGGTATTGGCGATTGCGTTTATAATGTCGACATCAAAGCCTTTGATTTCATCTGAATTAAGTTCTTTAAAATCAAAAGGTGCAAAGGAAGCCTCAACTCCCACGATAAGATTTTTGCAACTTCCAGTATTTGTACATACAATAAATAGTAGCGTGGCAAAGCAGATTAAAGTTTTAATTAAGTCTGACATAAAGACCCCTAGGTGTTTCACAAACTTACCTTAACAAAATTTCTTTCTGTTGTTTATTCATTGTTTTTTATAATAGCATAGTCCAAATGAAATTTCTTAATCTCTCTCTTATATTCATCATGATCTTATGATAAGGATAGCGTTTTATGCAGTTTTTACACATGCTGGACGAAACAGTCTCGCATATGAAGGTATTTAGACTTAATCTCAAACGAGCACGAGGGATCCGTTCGGATCTTAGTATCTCGGATGGCGGTTTTACCTATAAAAGGGGAGGAAGTTCATATCTGCGAGAGATTGAACTTTTGCACATTGCTCTCTTTGGAGCCCCGCTTTTGGGTTTTTTAAGGTTTATTTATCGTTTCTGTGCGCCAGAGCTAATGAGTGTGGTTGTCGATGAGAATGATAAACTTATTGCTTATGATCTGTTTTTCTTTGAACCTTCAGAGATTGAACTTAATGTGCTGCATGAACTGTATGTCGGTGTAAGAGCTGACTATCAGAATCGCGGTATCGGCGTAAAACTCAGACGCTATTCTGCCTCCTGTTACGAAAATTCATCCTTAGAAGGGCTTTCGACACTGGCGCATTTTGATAATATCAAGGCGTTAAGAAGTGCACAAAAGTCCGGTTATGCCATTACTAAAAAGAGTGCCAAACCGCCGGCATACTATCTGTATAGGCCTTTACATAAACGCTTTTAGGGAGAATAAACTTAAGCACACTAAAGTTTTGAACAAATCATAAAGCGTACAAGTAAAGGCGGTTTTACCTGTTCAGAAAGAGCCCTGCTAAAACAGGGCTGCCCGATTAGGACGTGACTTTCTTAAACCGCATGCGGTGAGGCTTTGCTTCTTCACCAAGATTTTGTTTCTTCCAGTTTTCGTATTCTGTATAGTTACCCTCAAAGAATGTGACCTTGCCTTCATCACCATAGTCAAGAATATGAGTAGCAATACGATCTAAGAACCAACGGTCATGGGAAATTACCATGGCAGAACCCGGAAATTCTAGCAGAGCGTTTTCAAGTGCACGCAGTGTTTCCACATCAAGATCATTGGTAGGTTCGTCAAGAAGCAGCAGATTACCGCCGACCTGTAACAGTTTTGCCAACTGCAGACGTCCGCGCTCCCCACCTGAGAGATCACCTACTCTCTTTTGCTGATCGGTTCCCCTGAAATTAAATCTTCCTATGTAGGCCCGTGATGGGATCTCATAGTTTCCGACTTTGAGAATATCCGAGCCCTGCGCAATTTCCTCAAAGACGGTATTTTCGTTTTTCATTTTGTCGCGGAACTGTTCCACATAAGCGGTAACCACTGTTTCTCCCACTTTGACAGTTCCTGAATCTGGTTTTTCAATACCGGTTATCATTCTAAAGAGAGTTGATTTTCCAGCACCGTTAGGACCGATAATGCCAAGAATAGAGCCTTTGGTTAACTTAAAGGAGAGATCATCTATGAGTACCTGCGAGTCATACGCTTTGCACAGATGGTCCACTTCGAGAACCATTTCTCCCAAACGAGGCCCTGGTGGAATATACAGCTCATTGGTTTCGTTTCGTTTCTGGTATTCTACTGATGACAGTTCTTCAAAACGCTGCAAACGGGCTTTGGATTTGGCATGTCTGCCCTTGGCTCCCTGACGAACCCATTCAAGTTCACGTTCAATGGAGCGGCGACGTGCCGATTCAGTGCTTTCTTCAATAGATAAACGCTTATCTTTCTGCTCAAGCCAAGAGGAGTAATTGCCTTCCCAGGGAATACCTTCTCCCCGGTCAAGCTCCAAAATCCATCCTGCCACATTGTCGAGAAAATAGCGGTCATGAGTAACAGCGACCACCGTACCAGGATACTGATGCAAAAACTGTTCAAGCCAGTCGATGGATTCAGCATCAAGATGGTTAGTGGGCTCATCCAAAAGGAGCATGTCCGGTTTTTCCAAAAGAAGACGGCATAAGGCTACGCGGCGTCTTTCACCACCTGATAATACCTTGATTTTACGCTCATATGGCGGCAGACGAAGCGCATCAGCGGCTTTGTCAATCTGCACCTCAAGATTATGCCCATCATAGGCATCGATTGTAGCCTCCAGCTGAGCCTGTTCTTTGGCCAGGGAATCAAAGTCTGCATTCTCTTCGGCATAGGCGGCATAAACTTCATCGAGACGTTTTAAAGCGGCATATACTTCCACAAACGACTCTTCAATGACCTCCTTGACGGTTTTTTCCTGATCTAATACTGGTTCCTGAGGCAGATAGCCAATTTTTATGCCAGGCTGAGGTCTGGCCTCACCTTCGATATCTTTATCAACACCGGCCATGATCTTAATAAGAGTGGATTTACCGGCTCCGTTGAGACCGAGGACACCAATTTTGGCACCTGGAAAGAAAGATAGGGAAATATTCTTTAGGATCTGTCTTTTGGGTGGAACTATTTTTCCCACACGGTTCATGGTATATATGAATTGAGGCATGAATAATCCTTAGACTCAATGATTAAAATGATGTTTTGGTGCAGAATTTGAGTTTAACGCTGCACACTGTGCTATAAGCGTGCGCTTGACACACTGTTCTCTTATGCTCATAACTTATACTTTTAACGATGTTATTGCAAGTTTTTATGACGTTTTTGCGAGATGCAGCGTGGGTGTGAACAGAAATCGGCTCCGCTTTTATGTCATTTTTCCGACATAAATGCGGAGCCTTTACATATGGAGTGAGTATCTTTTTTAACTTTCCTGAAGCATCTGCAGGGCAATTTGCGGTTTCTGATTGGCCTGCGTCAAAATAGAAACAGAACCCTGCTGAATAATCTGATTGGAAGTCATTTTGGAGACTTCTTCTGCATAATCAGAATCACGAATACGGGAGCGTGAATCAGAGACATTTTCTTTAACATTATCCTGATTACGGATGGTTGCTTCAAGACGGTTTTGGATAGCACCCAACTCTGAACGTTTGCTATCTACAGCCTGAATCAGATAATCGATGCCGGAAAGCACAATCTGTGATGAGGAGGCAGTACTGATATCTATGCCGCCGCCATTGACTACGTAGGAAAATATATCAGAGAACTTATAGGCAGATGGAGTTACTCCGGCGTTTTCTGGTAACTGAAAATATTCGCTGCCGGTAATTTTAGCCGCCATTTTGGCAAGTCCGTCAGTATTGAAGGAGGTAGCGAGATCGATTTCGATAAGTGAACCTGGGGATGGAGAAATCTGAAAACGCACAATTGAAGCATTGCCTGAGAGCAGATCCTGTCCTCCGAAGGTGGTATCGCGCGAAATTCTATTAATTTCCTCGTTTAGCTGATCTACCTCCAGCTGCAGTGCCTTGCGGTCTTCTTCGGTATTGGTACCATTGGCAGACTGAATGGACAGAGTACGTATACGCTGCAGCATAGTAGTGATTTCTTCAATGGCACCTTCAGCAGTCTGTGCATAGGATATGGCATCCTGAGCATTGCGATTGGTCTGATTCAAAGAATTGATTTGTACTGTCAGACGGTCAGAAGTTTGAATGCCGGCAGGATCGTCTTTGGCACGATTAACTTTAAGGCCGCTTGCGAGTTTTTCGTATGAGGAATCAATATTATTAGTTGCTCTACTAACCGCACGCTGTGCCGCCAGAGCAGATAAATTGGTATTTAGATATAAACCGGGCATTTTTCTCTCTCCATATATTTACAGTCAATAACATGACCTTGTCATAATATATGAAAGAATCGTGCCAAGTTTAATGCTTAGAATTCGATGTGGTAAACATACTGAGATTATTAACCTGATTTTGTGCCATCAAACGAATTTCATGCACCGTTTGCCGGGTGTTCTGAATATGGTCGTAACTCTCTTCGGTAATATTGTTGATGTTGGAAATTTCGTGATTTACATCAGTGGCAATATTAGCCTGCTCTTGACAGGACTGCACAATCTGTTCAGACATATCGGTGATGGTGGCAATAATTCCCATAATTTCCTCAATGGCTGAATTGGCCTTAGAGCTTTGCTGTACGGAATTAGTCATTTCTATTTCGCACGATGCCACTACCTTGACACACATTTCCACAGCCTGATTCAGTGAAGAAATGGTATCGGTTACTTCCTGAGTTGATTTAGCGGTTTTGGTTGCCAAATCACGCACTTCGTTAGCAACCACGGCAAATCCTTTACCCTGCTCTCCGCTTCTGGCCGCCTCAATAGTGGCATTTAAGGCAAGAAGATTAGTCTGATCGGCAATAGCGGCAATGGTTTTGACAATAGAATCAATCTTGTCGCCCATTTCATTAATTTTGGAAATGGCCACTGAGGTGTCTCTTAGTTTGTCAGACAGCGTGTGAGTAGTGGTAATATTGTCCTGCATCGTGCATCGGCAGGTGTCGGATGCTGTTTCGGCGTTTTGTACTTCCGTCAGCGTGGAACGGGCGAATTCGGTAACTTTCTCAATGGATGTTTCCATGTTGGAGGTGGCATCGGCCACGCTGTGGGCACGTGTTCTCTGCGCTGACATGGCATCAGCTGTCTGTTCAAGCATACTGGTATTGGTATTTACCATTTCCAGCATTTTAGAGAAATCCTTATTTAACTTGTTGATGGTTTTTTCCATATAGGCACTGACTTCATTGACAAGATGATCGATGTTGCCAATCTCGTTTTTGCGAACTTCAGTCCGTTCGCGTCTGAAATCTCCCCCTGCAAGTTTTACTAATGATTTCCACACATGCTTGATTTCACTGTTAAGCGATTTTGCCAAAAAAATACTCTGAATAATGGAAACTAAAATGGTGACAATTAGAACCACGTAGAGTGTATAAATAACCTTTTTGTAGGCTCCACGGTCTAAAAGTCCTTCTCGGTTTGCGCTGTCAAACAGTTCAATAATTTCTGCAGCCTTGGAGGAAAAGTCAATAATAGACGTGTCACTAATTTTATTGTTAAGCGCTGTTTGAGTTTCATTGATGAAATCATCCACCCGCTTTATCATTTTCGAGGCTGTTTCATTCTTTTTAAAAAATTCCTGATATTTTTCATCCTGTAACACAGTTTTAGTATCGGCAATTGATTTACGAGCCTTATTGAGATTTTGCGTGTCATCGTTGTTGTGATGCAATGAAATGAGGGCAGAATTTAAATGGTTGATATTCGAGGATAATTTATCAATAACTGACTTTTGCGTCACATAATCATTCATGCTGGAAATGATATTTACCGATCCGATACCGAAAATCAGAATGGAGATAGCAAAGGAAGCCATAATTCTCTGTACAATCGAAATATCTCCAAAATGCAAGGTAAACAATGATTTTAAAAAGGGGGCTGATTTAAATGAATAGTTACTGTTTTTAAGATCACTAAGATCTACATCGTCAGGATTATCAACATTATTTACCGAATTTTTGTCTTTATTTTCATAGTTAGTGTTTTGATTATTAGTAGTATTCTGCGAAGCCTTCCGCTCATTATTCTGTAAGGTTTCGGCATATATTTGCCCGTTGACGATGCTGCTGTCCTGGCTAGAATTATCTGCTTTATCAACATCACTGTCAGTATTGCTGTTTTCAAAATTCTGTGAATTTTTCATAACAAACTCTCTGGGGGTAATAACATTTCATGACTGTTCATCATTGACTGTGGTGAAACTTATATTTCTTAGGGTTAACTTTTTGTAAAATATCCGATATCGCTACAGATTAAGGAAAATACGCTTTATAATCTTTCTCATTGTATGAGATAATTATCGGCAGATAATATTATTTTTTCAGATAATTTGAAGTAAATGCATAAAATTTTGGAAAGTGTCAAGTCTTCAAGTGGATTATGATGCTTTTCTCTTCTTTTAGGAAGGAGAGAAATGTGTTTTGCTTCTTAAAAAAAGAATGTTAAGGCTGGGTTTGTAAGTGTCAAAAAAGAACAACAATAATGGAAATGTTATTGCAGTCAATCGTAGAGCATCATTTGAATATTTTATAGAACAGCGTTTTGAGGCCGGAATTTCTCTGCAGGGGTGGGAGATTAAGGCTATACGTGCGGGGAAGTGTAATATTTCTGAGGCTTATGTAAATGTGAAGGGCGGGGAGGTTGTGCTCTTTGGTGCCATCATAAATCCTTTAAAAACCACCTGTGCCTTTGTGATATCTGATCCTACACGCACAAGAAAACTGCTTTTAAATCGACGAGAGATTGATAAGATGGCAGGTGCGGTACAGCGTCAGGGATATACGGTGATTCCACTTAAGATGTATTTTAAAGGACGCTGGGCAAAACTTGAAATAGGTATAGCCAAAGGTAAACAGGCTCATGATAAGCGCGATTCTATCAAGGATAGAGAATGGGCTCGTGATAAAGAGCGTATCATGAAGAAGAATTTTAGATAACAGGAACATAAAAACTTGCTGGTAATGAATACCTGTATTCCGCAACCTTGACTAAAAAAACAATGGTGCAATCGTCTTATTTATGCCGATTACACCATGTTTTGAATATTATAAAAT
>CACYBT010000257.1 GCA_902772715.1 uncultured Succinivibrio sp. | reverse complement strand
TTTAAATCTCACTCCATTCCGAGTGAAATTTTAGAGAGTCTCATGCCATGGAATATGTATGAGGAAAATTAAGTCCGAAAATTTAAATCGGACCTTTTACAAAATTTGTTGATTTAAACTGAAATAATGGACAAATGTCTATTTTGTATGCGTTGGAATGAAATAGAATTATTCCTAGAAAACAGACGGTTAAAGATTACACTTGGTGGCTTTTTCGGTTGCCATTGCATCTTGGGTAAACTGTACTTTAGTGTAAAAATGACATTAAAAAAATGTCAAATTGTGAGATAACTCAGATTATTCTGCACTTCACTGCATTCCTCAAAATAAAACTCTAATATACTTAAATACAGGGGGTGTATCGCCTCTAAAAAAATTATGACAACAAAAAAAATCGTTAGTAAAGCGGTTAGCCATAAAGGACATTCATGTTAAGACTGACTAATCAGCATTTATCCTAATTTATAAAACTCTCCTCAACTAGAACATACACTCACACAAGGAGACAGTTATGAAAGTTTTTCATTCTTCCATTTGCAGCCTCTTTTTCCTTGGACAGTTTCTATTTGGTATACAGTCTGCACATGCTGATCCTCTGTCATTCACATTTCAAAAGGCCATCGACCAGACCATTAACCTACCGGTCATGGATGTTTTCCTGCCTGAAAACTGGACCATGCAGGTCTATACTGACTGGCAGCGCTGTTCTGCAAGTTCCATTGCCTCTGCTATCATCAATCTCAGAAGCCCTGACGGCAATACGGAAATCGTTTTTACCACCCCCGATGCCTTTACCTGGGGCACCTCTTCTTTTAATCACAACCAGTTGAAAAACATCCCTTCCTACAACCAGGGCTGTGATATAGCCAAACGCACCTTTTACCTGCCTTATGTAAATGCCAAAGACTATATCAAACTCTGTCTTAAATCATGGAATATGACCTCAACTCAGACTCTGCCCGTAAACACTGCAAGTCTTGACCAGCAGTTTAAACACAGAATGCTTCCTCTTATGAAAAATATGGCTGAGGGTACCGTACGGGGAGTCTTAAGCAGCCTTAATCGAGTGTATACCAACGGGGGTATTCAGGGCCTAGCCGCAGAGATGGCCACCACACAGGAACTTATCAACGTTAAGGGATATACCAAATACTCCGAGCATACAGCTGTCACTTACGGTTTTACCACTTTTTTTTCAACCGCGCCCATATCTAGGCAGTTAGGTTCTAGCATGCAGACAAATACATTCTGGAAAGGACAGATTATTTCCTATTATGCCTCCTCAGAAGAACAGTTCAACCGTAACTATGCTCTTTACAAAACCGTTGTGGAAAACTCCCGCTATAACCCGCAGTGGTTTTACGTTTCGGATTATTACGGCAGACGAATGATGGATGCAGTGCAAAAAGGTATAAGTATTGCCTTAGGACAAATCAATATACTTGAAGCCATCAAAGATGGAGAGAGCAAAAACGAGCCTGTTGACTCTACGCAGTATGCCGAGGCCATGAGTGATACCATTTTAGAACGCAATGACTACACCGATCATGAAGGCAAACACTTTAAGGTAGATACCAAATATGATGTCTACAGAGATGCTGACAATAAATATCATATTGTTGAATCTGGCAGATCTGCACCTTATGGCTATGAAAAACTGACACCCAACAGTGCCAGAGACTACTAAACAGCAGGGTAATACAAAATTACAAGGGATAGTAAATGCAAAGCATCTCTAAAAAAAAGGCCACGACGCAATTTGTGGCATCAGGTACACACTCCGTACAGGACTTCATGACGTACCTCATTCTCATTATCTTAAGTATGCTTTGCCTTTTAGGCATACCCAAGATAGCATTCTGCGACGAGACAAATGGCCATCGCACACCAAAGGAATGGACGATAATGGTCTACATGTGCGCGGATAATGATCTTGAGGAAATGGCCATCTATGATTTACTCGAAATGGAACAGGGAATTCATGATGATGTCAATATCCTTGTACTGCTTGACCGTGCTCAGGGTTTTTCCAGCCTGTACGGAAACCATCATGATACCAGGCTTTATGAAATCAGAAAGTCCTCACAGCAATATGATTTCTCCAAAATTATCTTAGGTAAAAATGCACTGCCTAACCGTATTTCATCAAAACTTTTACGCAATCTGGGCGAACTCAATTTAAGTGATCCTGCTAATATCGTTGAACTGGTAAAAGAAGCCACCGCGCATTATCCTGCCAGAAGATTTGCGCTTATTCCATGGAATCATGGAGGAGGCTGGAAATCCATGCTGCACGATCTGAACAATGGCACACCACAGCGTAGGGACAACCATATGCAAATCAAAGACTTTGCCAAGGCTCTTGAGTCTGCTCTGCCCTATCTGCCAAACAAACGTTTTGATGCCATTATTTTTGAAATGTGTCTCATGGGACAGGCGGATGTACTTCATGAACTGTCACCATATACCGATTATGTCTTCGCTTCTCCACCGGTAATGCCGGCGGTGGGTATTGATTACGCTACAGCACTTGCATATTTTGATAAAAACATCTCCACAGAAAACCTGGTTAAGAACATTGTAACCAATTCAAAAGAATATCTTGAGAAGAATCATATTCTAGAATGTGCCTACAGTTCCTATAATCTTTCTCACATATCTAAATTAACTGAGGCTCTTTATGATCTCAACCGCTATCTTATGACACTGCTTCCGAAGCACTATGTGGAACTGACCCAGACTTTGGCATTTGCCACCCATCTTAACAGCATCGAAAGCGATATCACTTACGGCAAACCTTCCTACTGGTCTGTATCCCTGCCTGATTTTCTAAGACAGCTGCCCCTGCATCTGCCTGATATGCAAAGGGAGTATGTTGAACGTGCCATGGAGGCCTTAAATAATGTCATTATGACTTCCGAGGCCACCAGCAATGCTAAAGATCTCATGGGAATGGCAGTATATCTGCCATTGCGGCGGGAGTATATGGTTGATAACTACCCTACTACAGACTTTGCCAATAAATCAGGATTTTATCCCCTTCTCGAACAACTCTACCGGGCACAGGAGTTAAAAAACAACAATAAGCCCCGCATAGAAAATATTAAAGTGGGCACAGCAAGATTAAAACCAGGCCGAAAGGGACTGTCCGCCACCGATTTTGAAGTCATTCCTGATTCAAGAC
>CACYBT010000256.1 GCA_902772715.1 uncultured Succinivibrio sp. | reverse complement strand
TCAAAAGCAGCTCTTATCAGTCGCATACTGCCTTCTTTGGACATAGGTTTTACCCCAATACCACAAGTCTTGTCAAAACGGATCTGCGTCACTCCCATTTCATTTTTTAGAAAAGCAATGAGTTTTTCGGCCTCTTTGGAATCAGCCTGCCATTCAATGCCGGCATAGATATCTTCAGCATTTTCACGGAAAATTACCATATCCACATTCTCAGGATGCAAAACCGGAGTAGGAACACCACTAAAATAACGCACCGGTCTTAAGCAGATATAGAGATCGAGAGTCTGGCGCAGTGCCACATTCAAAGAACGTATACCGCCTCCTACGGGGGTGGTTAAAGGTCCCTTGATGGCCACATGATATTTTTTTATAAGAGAAAAGGTTTCATCTGGAAGATAGGTATCAGCACCATAGACCTCCGCTGCACGTTCTCCTGCAAAAATCTCCATCCAGTGAAATTTGCGCTTGCCGTTATAAGCCCTGGCAATAGCACTATCGACAACCTTTTGCATCACTGCGGTAATATCCCTGCCAATGCCATCTCCCCGAATAAAGGGAATGATAGGATTGTCAGGAATAAGAAGCCTTCCTGTACTATCCTCTGTAATAGCCTTGCCATCCTGTGGCTCTACCACCTTGCTCAAAAACATAGATACTCCTTTAATACTTAAAATTTAGGACTAAACGTCTCTATTCTAAGCACAACATCCATTTTGTATAGCTTGCAAACATTTGATCTTTTATTGTGCACTCGAGGTTGCCTAAAATCCTCACCATAAAGCATAAGAAAGTGAATTGTCTTTAAAATTCTGCTAAAATTTACCAAGGAGAAATTATATGTCAAACAGATTTAAACCCTATGCCACCGTCGCCCTTATTATCGAAGAACAGGGCAAATATCTGATGGTTGAAGAGTATAACGAAGATGAGAACAATCGTCTGGTTTTTTCAAACCCCTGCGGACATATCGATGAGCATGAATCCATACTAGATGCCGCAAGACGCGAAGGATATGAGGAAACCGGATGCAGCATTACACTTTTGAATCTCATCTGTATCCATGACTATGTCAAGGAAAATGAAACCATCTATCGTTTTACCTTTCTTGCAAGAAGAGATGATGAAAATGCCAAACTTGTAGCCAAAGATCCTGATGGTGAAATCCTTAGGGTACGTTTTTATACTAAGGATGAGATTTATGCAAACAAGGATAAATGGCGTACCAGACTTGTGGGCAAGAGTTTTGATGAATACTTTGCGGGTAAACGTTACCCTCTTGATTTAATCCGGAGTGTTTATCCCTAATGAGCCTTTTTGATGCCACCATTCCCTACTCTAGTCTTCAGGGCAAACATGTTGTCCTAGGTTTATCAGGAGGAGTTGATTCTTCAGTTTCGGCTGCTCTTCTCAAGGAACATGGTCTTAAGGTTACCGCAGTGTTTATGAAAAACTGGGAAGAAGATGATACCGATTCCTACTGTGCCGCAGCACTTGACCGCCAGGATGCCGAGAATGTCTGTAAACTTCTTGATATCGAACTTAAGACCGTAAATTTTGCCGATGAATACTGGGATCGAGTATTTGAGAATTTTCTCTTTGAATATAAATCAGGCCGCACTCCTAATCCTGATATTCTCTGCAACAAGGAAATTAAGTTTAAAGCCTTTATGGATTATGCCATGCAGGCGCTAAATGCTGACTACATCGCCACAGGTCATTACTGCAGAAGAAGTTTTAACACTAAAGAGGCACACCTTTTAAGAGGCTCTGACAGCAATAAAGATCAGAGCTATTTTCTGCATGCCATTGGCAGAAATATTTTAAATAAAGTACTCTTTCCAGTAGGCGACATGGAAAAACCTAAAGTTCGGGAATATGCCCAAAAACTAGGACTGCCTACGGCCAAAAAAAAGGATTCTACAGGGATCTGCTTTATTGGCGAGAAAAGATTTCGCGAGTTTTTAACAAAATATCTTCCTGCCCAGCCTGGGCCTATCAAGACTGTTGATGGGGAGTATATTGGTGAGCATCAGGGACTTATGTATACGACCATAGGTCAGAGAAAAGGACTTTTTATTGGCGGCCGACAGGGAAGCAACGGCAAACCCTGGTATGTTGTCGACAAGGATGTGGCACATAATACCTTAATTGTAGCCGAAGGTAATGATGACAAGGCTTTATATTCCACTGGTCTTTATGCACTCAATCCTACCTATATAGTGGATACTCCACAGTATCCGTTTTCCTGCACCTGTAAAATCCGCTACCGTCAGCCTGATGTAGGCTGTACGGTATATCAGGAGGGTGAAGGCTTGAAGGTTATATTCGATAAACCGGTGGCCGCAGTAGCCCCCGGTCAATCCGTTGTTTTTTATAAAGATGAAGACTGTCTTGGCGGAGCGATTATCGACAGTCACATTAAAGAGTAAGTTATGACAGATATTAAAGCAGAAAGTATTGCCTTAGGGGCTCTGTTTCAGGCCTGCACCCAGATCCACAGAATTGCCAATACCGGTTTTAGCGATGATTTGGCCTGTGCCTGTCTTTACAGAGCAATTTTGGTGACCGAACCACGTGTCGTTGAAGATATCTATGATCCAAAAGCGCTTAATGTCGGTTTCTGTCAGCTCTTAGAGAGTTTTGACAAAGCCGATGCCAACAAAACTGCCGACTCCATTGCCATCACCAAAATGGCGCTTAAACTGATGTCGCTGACCCGTGGCATTGAAACCTGGGCAAAAATCTTTCAAAGACTCTCCGATGACATTGATAGCATCAAAAACACCATCCTCGCGACAACCCCTGATTTTCTGACGGCCAGTGCCGACGTCATCAACAATCAGGACAACATCAGACTGTTTGGAAATCTGTACCAGTCTTTAATCAGTCCTAATTTTCCAAAACTGATGATTTTTGGTGAGGAAAGATTTTTAAGAGATACTGACAATCAGGAAAAGATCCGCGCCCTGCTGTTATGCGGCATCCGTGCCTTAATTCTCTGGCGACAGATGGGCGGCAGAAGACGCTTTCTTATTTTTCGTCGCAAAAAGATCTTAGAATACATCAAATCACTTCTACATGCTTAACTTAGAGGAACACCATGGAATTAACATCACTTACAGCAGTCTCCCCTTTAGACGGTCGCTATGCTTCAAAAACTGAAGAGCTGCGTCCTATTTTCTCTGAATACGGACTGATGCGTTTTCGGGTACAGGTTGAATTAACCTGGTTAAAACACCTGTCTTTATGCGACAAGATCAAGGAAGTTCCCGTATTTTCAAAGGATACCTTAAGTTTTATTGATAACCTCATTAAGAATTTCAGTGTTGAAGATGCGCAAAACATCAAGGACCGCGAAAAAACAACCAATCATGATGTAAAAGCCGTAGAATACTTTTTAAAAGACAAAGTTCAGAACTTGAGTGAAATTGAAAAGGTCAAAGAGTTTATTCACTTTGCCTGTACCTCTGAGGACATCAACAACAACTCTCATGCACTGATGCTGAAAACCGCCAGGGATGAGGTGCTTCTGCCGCTGTGGGATAAGGTTATTGAAGCCATAACAAAACTTGCTCATGACTATGCCGATATACCACTGCTTGCCAGAACCCACGGTCAGCCGGCCTCTCCCACCACCATCGGCAAAGAAATGGCCAATGTGGTCTATAGACTTAAAAGACAATATGAGATTTTAAAAAATGTCCCCATCATGGGCAAGATAAATGGCGCGGTAGGCAATTTCAACGCTCACTCTGTAGCCTATCCGGATGTTGACTGGTATGCTTTTGCCAAAGCCTTTGAAGAAGATTTGGGCTTAACCTTCAATCCTTATACCACCCAGATTGAGCCTCATGATTATATTGCAGAGTTCTTTGCCGCCGTCGACAGATTCAATACCATTATCATTGATTTTGACAGAGATATCTGGGGCTATATTTCCTATGGCGTGTTTACCCAGAAAACCATTGCCGGAGAAATCGGCTCATCTACCATGCCTCACAAGGTCAATCCGATTGATTTTGAAAATTCTGAAGGTAATTTAGGCATATCCAATGCGCTCATGGTGCATTTAGGCAATAAACTCCCTATTTCGAGGTTCCAGAGAGATCTTACCGACTCTACAGTGCTCAGAAATCTCGGAGTAGCCTTTGGTTATGCTATTTTAGCCTATAAGTCAACTTTAAAGGGCATTTTAAAACTGCAGGTTAACACCTTGCACGTAACAACTGAACTTGATGAGAACTGGGAAGTTCTGGCTGAACCTTATCAGACCGTAATGCGTCGCTATGGCATTGAGAATCCATATGAAAAACTCAAGGCATTAACCCGCGGACAGAGGGTAACCCGCGAAATGATGGAAGAGTTTTTAGAGAACCTTGAGATGCCGGAGGAAGGCAAAAAACTGCTGCGTGGGCTCACCCCTGCCACCTATATCGGTAAGGCCGCGGAATTTGCCAAAAACATTTAAAATATCAGGTTCATCCTTAGAAGTTTTTGGATGAACCAAAAACTTCTAGTCAAAAAGAGTTATTGCCTTTTGCTGCTCTCAAACACAGACTTACTCATGCTCTGCAATTCTTTAGTAATTTCAAACAATCTGTGTCTAAACTTACTAAATAAGAATAACGTCAAAAGATTCATAGAGAAGTATTTTATAAGCTTAAACCTAAGATGAACCTTTCTTGCATATCTTGAAAACAAATACATTGCCTTCATATTTTGTAACTGTCCGTTAAATGAAACAGTAGGAACATTCTGCATGATGGAAATTTGATACATGCTTTCCGCAAAGTTTTTCTGATAAAAATAATTGTTGCTCCCAAAAACCTCTTCTGACATCTCGGAGTTTACTCTTGAAGTAAAATATCCTGAGGCCTGAGCAATCGTAGGATGAATTCTTTCAATGGCATGCAAAATGGTTCCCTCTGCTGGAATTGGTTCATCGGGCAAATCAGCATAAGACCAGTTTAAATCAAAGAGTTTTCTTAATGCTGCGGTTCTGCACCAAAAATAATCCCCATATGGAGCCAAGGGAGTTCTGTCAAAGGGCAAATCAATATGCAGTCTCTTTAAGATCTCTTTCATAAAGATTTCATTATTCTCATCTAAGGCATGCTCAGTATAGTAAAACTGTCCCCAGTTTAGAGGAGGAGGCACCAGTAAGCCTAATTTAGGTTCAGATTCCAAGAGATTGAGAACATTTAAAGCATATTCTCGAGATGGCAGAATACTTTCCATGCAGTGTTCAAAGAAATCTGAAGAAAAGAATTTATTGCTAAGATGTGGTGAGCGTTTGTCATGGAAATAACAGACATAATCATATTCAAAGAAGACATCTCTGCATTCTATAAGATATGAAGCCACATCTCGGCCTTTATTCTGCTTTAAAATAAAGTTCTTGACCGTAATATTGGCAAGTTCTGACTGATGTTTACATTCCGCAAGCGTCTCTTCTCTGCTAGACACAATATAAATATCGGCAAGATTATTAAGACTTGCAATGTAATCAAAACAGGTGCTTAAGGATTCCACATAGTAAATATAAACTATGAGAGCACATTTTTTATGGTGCAATTTTAAATCATCCACAATATGTGGATTGTGAACATACTTACTTGACAGGACAAAATGATACTGTAAATTCTGGACTAAAGAACTTAAAGTTTGAGTTCTCAAAAGATACTGCCAGATTAAATCTGGTTCATATAAACGTTCTTTTCCAAGATATTCAAGCAGTCTTCGGCTCTGATTACCCCGGCTCAAACCAACAAATTCACTATAATCGCCAGCAAAAGAGGCTGTTTTTATAAAAGGCACATGATAGTCTTTGACAAAATTACTAGAATATACCGTAAAATCAGCCAGTGTAAAACAGTCATCACTAATATATGCCCCACATTTAAACCCACTTTTTATTAACATTTTTTCAAACAAAATCTCGAATTTATCGAAATTTTGCCAATCATTACCAGATTTTTCATTGTTATTGAAAAAATCAGTAAAAGCAGAAGAGCAAAAAACGTTTTGCTTTAACACCACAAAAAACGGCTGCAATAATTGCTCCTGAGGTTTCTTAAAAATCCTTGTCAACAGATTTTTACGTCGCTTTATCCCCTGTTTACAGCGAATTATTCCCCAAAAATCAAACCTCGATACATCTGAATCTTCCCGACTATTCCTGTTCTCCATGTCATTAAAGATCTTATCTAAAGGGAAAAAAGGACCAAAAGAAGAATTATCACTTAGGATCAACTCATCATATGAGGATAAATCTTGACAATTACTGATACCAAATTTATAAAAATTAAACTTATCAGTGAAATTTTCAGTATAAATCGTGTCAATCTCTAACGCTTTAAGTTTAGATAAATATTGATCCTCAATACTCCCATTTACCACCACAAGGATCTTATCCGCAACGAGTTTCAAATTCTGCAAATAATAATAAACATAATCATCGACGACACCAGACTGTTCCTCGAAATAATAAATTGCTATTCTTTTCACTCTAGGCTCCGAAATTTAATTTATCCCATAGATAAACTCATGATATTGGGATAAAAAATATAGACAATTATGTTAATTATGATTACCACTTACAAGATTACCAATACTTTTCAGAAGACAGGTCTTACCGCTAAAACTGATGCCGATGCCATATACCTCTTGATAGCCATCTTCAATATAGGGGGCAGCATATCTTTTTTCAAGAAGTTGGGATAAGGCCAGATCCGCACCGGCCCTAAGTTCTTTAGGCGTATAGCAAGTTTTTTTAAACTTCATGATCACAACCGTCTTTGGCGATTTTTTAAGGATCACATCAGGATAGTCATCCAAATTTTTGGTCTCATCCACAAAGTCAATCCCGCGCCTAGCACATGACAGGGCCAGCACACTGGTCATAAAACCATGATAGTACAGTTCATCGTCAAATGGTCTTAGGCTTAAAAACTGTTTTAACATATCGTTCAGAAGTGACCTTGCCTCTTCGACCTTGTTCTCCATGAGTAAATCTACAAGACTTAGTGCCTCCTGCATCCAGTAGGGATTATGC
>CACYBT010000255.1 GCA_902772715.1 uncultured Succinivibrio sp. | reverse complement strand
TAATAATACAAAATAGTATGTTCTAACATTACAAAAACTTGTTCGTAACCGCGTATTTATAAATTGGATCTGAAAAGAATAGAACTTACTCTTCGTTAAAATGATTTTTAGCTAACATTAAGACTTTTTTACCAAGATAATAATGGATTTTCACTCTTTTTTTTACGGCGGAGTATATGCACTAGGATTCTTGCTATATGCTATGTGTCCTTCCCTAAAATTTAGCAGACTCCAAAGATTGAATTTAGCCCTTGCCGCTGGTAACGGAGCAATTATTGGAGGAAGACTTGGATATGTATGTTTCTACGAACCTTTGTACTATATAAACAATCCTTTTGAAATTATCTGTATATGGCATGGTGGTATGTCATACCACGGCGGTGTCATCGGTTTAATCTTCGGACTGTATCTTTACGTAAATCTAAATAAACTATCCGTCAATCTCTTTTTTGCGTCATTAAACAGAGCATGTCTTATTGCTCTTGTTATCATTCCTCTCGGACGTATTTGCAATTTTTACAATGGTGAATTATGGGGACGTCCAACAGGTTTAAACTTTGGAGTAATTTTTGAAGGAATTGATGACCAACCCAGACACCCTGTACAACTATATGAAGCCATTCTAGAAGGACCGATATTAGGACTTATTCTTTTAGAACTTGCTGTCAAAGGATATTTAAAAACAACTTCCCATTTATCCTGCTATTACCTTATTTTCTACAGTATTCTGCGTTTTTTTTCGGAATTCTTCCGCGAGCCAGATATTGTGGTGGGATTTATAGGCATATTTACCTTAGGCCAAATTCTATGTCTAACTTATGTTCTTCTTACCATTGGTTTTATGAAATTTCTTAATTCTCCACACGACTAAAGTCATGGCATTCACGATTCACAGACCACCGCATAGCAAACATCGTCCTACACAATCTAAGAAGAATTGCATTCTCCTGCTTTTCAACGCCATCTTATATTTCTATACCTTAGAGTATTTTTTCGCCAAGTCTACTTATATCCGCCAAAAGGAAGTTGGGTTACGCGGTCTCTGGTTGACCTTGCAAAAGCAACAATAACCTTACTGCAGAGGCTAATTGCTAAGCTCCCTGCGATGGGATAAATATAGACGGTTACAGTTGTATACGATAATTAAAACTCTATTCTCCCACATTATAAAACTAGAAAAAATTTACACTATTTACTTTCTATAGTTGAAAAAACTTCATCAACACTAACTAGAATATCAAAAGGCGGTTTCCATCTGATTATTCCAGATGATTTTAAATTCAAGCCTGCATACATAGGCACAGAAATTGAAAACTGCAAATTGCCCATGTCATAACCATCAACAATTTTTTCAATTATATCTGCAGTATAAAGCCCTATATTCTTCATACCATTATCGTAAATGCCAAAAATCGCTCCAGCCTCAATCAGTTCTTTATAATCAAACGCAAAAATAGGTATTTGACTTGCCAAAAGTGGTTTGATTTCACTGTAGAAACGTTCAACATCGACAGCATGCCCCATTTCTCCAATATATACTGCATCCAAATTAAGAATAGTTGAAAAATATGACATGCATTTTGAAAATTCCTGTCTTGATATTTTTTCATCATCATTAAAGAAATCCCCAACGCATTCGACTACCTCAACACTCTTATTCTTCATTATTTTCGTCAGAGCCTCATAATCAAAAATAGAATTCATGAGAGGATTAGAATTCTTCAAAATCCCAATTTTTTTTGATCTAAAAAATTTGACAAATAAATCCACAAACTCACTAAATGAATGAGAATCATTTATTACGTATATATTCTTGTATTTATGCTTGCGTTCTTCTGCGGAAAATATCTTCCCTTCCTCCTGAGAGGTAACTTTATCATCATAAAACGAGTCTGCAGAAGCAACATTAATACCTAGTACCGGAATACTACTTCCAAACTCAGCCAATTTTTTTGTAGCAAGATCACCAATTGAAATAATGAGATCAATTTTCTGCTCATCAGCCTGCTTCGCTAATTTTTCTACAGCATTTTTCAACAGAGTATTGTTAAAACCTAAAAAGAAAATACTATCGCGAGGAAAACTAATACATTTTCCTTTTACCTTATTAGCCAGAAAATCGCGTAAAAACTGAACATCTTCATACAGTCCATCATTTCCTTCAGAAGGGATATCTATATACTTGTCATCCGCAAGTTTTTCAATGATCACTTTTAAATATTCAGGAGTTGTCCGATACCTTCCAGACTCAATCACTGCGATTCTCTTAGAACTACTAACTTCACACTTGGATTTCCTAGTATTAGGATTATTTTCATTAGAAGAGTTATACTTAATTGCGACAGGACCAATTTCATAAGAGGTGTCTTGAGATGCGCTATTCTGAGAGTCAATTTTTGCCGACGTATCATTTTGAGGCTCCGCATGGACAGAGAACACCCATAAGATTACCATACTCAGCAGAACTTTAC
>CACYBT010000254.1 GCA_902772715.1 uncultured Succinivibrio sp. | reverse complement strand
TCTAAAATATGACCTGAAATTTCTTTTCTGATTAAAGATTCCAATAATTGGAGATTTTGTTCAATATCATGGACCCTGTTTATATCATCAACATTAAGAAACTCATTATAGTCAATAATTCTGATGAGTTCATTATCGTCATCATGCTGATGATCTTCGCAGATAACTTTAATCTGTTGGATAGTTAATTCAGCCATAGTTCATTACTTTTAATCATTCATCATAGTTAATGCCATGCTTATCAAGAGCTGCACGAATGCTCATGGCAACATGATAGGCCAGATTGACAGGGACTGCGTTGCCTATCATCTTATATCCCATGTTGACATCGTCATAAAGAAAAACGAAGTTATCTGGGAATGTTTGAACCCTTGCCACTTCTCTAACCGTCATTCTTCTGTACAGGTGCTCTTTGCCTTCGACAAACTTTTGAAGGTTCTTTTCCACCTTGATCATCTTTGGAGCCTGCGGATGAAGCTGGCACTGACGACCGCTTGCTTGAACGGTGAAACCTGGCTCATCCCAACTTCTCACGCGGTTCCTCGACATGAAAATAGTAGAGAAGCTGCCAATAAAGTATTCGTTGTTTGGAACAATACAGGCATCCCCGTTTGAGTGGTTCTTGTCTTTAGCAGGGATTGCAGTCTCTTGCAAATCCCAAATTGCTTCTCGAAGCGTTGGCTTGTGCTCAAGAGGTTTCGGGTACTCGTAATCATTGATGTTGAGGTCTTTTCTGAAACCTATGTAGAACACTCTGTCACGATCTTCAGGAACATCATAGTCGTTTGCGTTAAGCATCTTCAGGTTTACGGAATAACCAGCTTCATCAAACAAACGCATGAAGCCAGTTACCGCATCAGAATTGCGTTTTGCCAACATACCTGATACATTTTCAGCTACGAAGAAAAGCGGTTGGGTGTCTTTAAGAATTCTGATATACTCAAAGAACAATTGACCTCTAGCATCTTCAATGCCTCTTAACGCACCGGCTTCACTCCATGACTGACAAGGAGGGCCTCCGATTATACCTGTAATTCTTTTAGGAAACTTATCTGATGATATGTCTCTGATGTCTCCCTCAATAAGTTCAACATCTGGGAAGTTCGCCCTAAAAGTAGGGCAAATCTTAGGATCAAATTCGTTAGCTATAACGGTTTTGAAACCTGCTTTATGGAAGCCGAGGTCAAGACCACCTGCTCCAGAAAATAAACTTATGATATTCATTTTGTAAATATGATTGATTTAGTATTAATTAATAAGGCAGGATTATCTGGATTTTGGGCAACCACATCATTAATTGCCACGTTGTTATCTTTGCAAAAACTTTCAAAATCGTTTATATTTTGTTCGCCAAATTGTTTATATTTATCTTCGGGAATCAAAGCAATCAACTTAAAATCTTGCCCTACTGATCCCATTAGGTCTTCAAAATGATGCAGAGGTGATTTAATAAGCCACATACCTCTAATTCTCAAGTCTGTTATACCTAAGTGATCCACTTTATTAACTCTTCCAAGTTCATTAGTTTCAGCTAGTTCAATACCTTCAATTGTATTCAACCCATCTTTTATTGCAGTCTCTATCCTTTCGTAAACGGCTTTATCGTCGCAGTAAATATCTCCATAAACAAAGAATAATACTTTAAGTTGTTTATTCTTTACTACCCCTATTACATAAAGCATATCCTTAACACTCCAAGATTCACATGTTCTGCATGCTTCTCCAATTTTAGGATTTTCACTATGTAATTTCTTCTTGGGATAACTACTATTAAGTTGAAGCTGCGTTGTTCCAGCTGACTCTAGTTTTTTTATCTCGATCGCATCTCCTCCTTTTAGCATAGCATCGGGAGGATTACTATTATTACCTAGATAAGAAAATGTCGAATTTAATTTTTGTTTTTTAGTTTGATCATCGTCATCAAAACAATCTGCAAACGCACACTTTACAAAATGTTCTAATGCATCGCCTGCGAGGTTAGCACGGTTGCTAGAACCAGATTGAGCACTTAAATTGCTTGTTGAATTTAAGTTCTGTATAATGACAGTTATAGCTGTTAATACATTTGCCATAGCAAATATAGATTACATTACGGTTTTTTGAAAAAATATTCTGTCAGTTCAATATTCTCTTTGGGCTCATTGAAATTCAGAAAAGTCAGGACTCCATTGTCGTTATGCTTG
>CACYBT010000253.1 GCA_902772715.1 uncultured Succinivibrio sp. | reverse complement strand
CTTGTGGATTCGCTAAGTCTTCCCATTAGCAGGCGACTTCGGGACTTACACCCTATAGACAATGCTCATGCTGAGCACACTAAAAAGGGCCGGGATTATTAATCCCGGCCAATGAGCATAATGCTCAGGAGAGAAACCGATTACGGATTCTAATTCTGTTACCCTTGACTCAATAGACTCATAGCAATTGATGGTCTCTGATTTGCCTGTGTTAAAACTGTAGTTGCAGCCTGTTGGATAATTTGTTCAGCAGCAAGATTGGATGATGCTTCTGCATAGTCAGCATCTCTAATTCTTGAGCGAGCGTCGGAGACATTTTCTGAAACGTTTTCCTGATTTCTAATTGTGGACTCCATGCGGTTTTGAATAGCACCTAGTTCCGCGCGTTTAGTATCAACAAAGTTGATAATAGTGTCTATTCCACTAATGGTCTCCTCTGCATTGACCATGGTATAAACGTTAAACTCATAAAAATTTGTAATACTGTTTACGTAAATTCCGTTGGAATGTGTTGTAGTTGGGCCTGTAGTTGGTGGGGTTGGAAAATCACACATGCCGGACAGAGTAAAACCTTTTGACATGGAAATGCTTAACAGATCATAGGCATATGCTCCGACCTGGAATCTAACCTTACCATCAGGATCTAATACACCACCATGGTGTGCACCATCAACACCGGCAAGACATTGTCTTCCGGCAAAATAAGTCTTACAGGCAATACGCGTAATTTCCTGACATAACTGGGACACTTCCTGCTGTATGGAATTTCTGTCAATATCTGTATTTGTTCCGTTCGCAGCCTGTATTGCTAATGTACGGATCCGCTGTAACATGGAAGTTGTTTCATCTAAAGCACCTTCCATGGTCTGACAAAGTGCAATACCGTCATTGGTATTACGGTTTCCCTGTTTTAGTCCTTGAATCTGACAGGTGAGACGGTCTGAAATTTGTAGACCGGCTGCATCGTCACGGGCAGAATTAATTCTTAATCCAGAAGATAACTTCTGAAAAGTTGTATCCAGTGACTTTGTAGCCCCCGTCAATCGTCGTTGTGAATTTATCGACGATGTATTGGTAGTTACATATAAGGCCATAATTTTTTTCTCTCCAAACAGACAATTTTATTGTCATTTTTATTTTTATACTGACCTATATGAAATTTTCATGCCAGATTTTAATTTTAGTTTAAAAATTATTTACTCTTTGTTTATAAAGGATTTAATTGAAATTTGAGTATTTTTAAAACAAAGAAAATGATCTTACCGGCAATTTTTTGCCATTAAATAAACTTTTTGCCGTCTGATGGTGAGAGTGGGGGTGAAAATATGCAAAGGAAATTTACATAGGGAATGGAAAAAAGTGAACAGCATATTCTTGTTCACTTTTTGGATAAGTTTTTTTTAGAAGCGGTTATATTTTGCTTCCATACTGTCCCAAGTTTTTGCATTAGAAGACATTTGAGATAAAATCACCGCTTTTCTTTTATCATCATTACTGTTATTGAAATTTAGGGTCTTAAGTGCAATATTTAAAATATTGTTATCCACGCTCTGACATTTGCTGACTAAGTTTTCAAGAGGTGTAGTAATTAGTTCGTTAGCCCTATAAGCCAGTTTTTCAATATAATTTTAAAAAAACAGACTATAAGTAAATTACAGTCAAACTAAAAGTGTGATCAATGTCCGTTATGCTTGGTCACCGTAATGTCCGTTTTATATACCTTGACTCATAATAAAAAAATAATTATAGAAAATTCAAAGAAAAGAGCTAACTGTTAAGAAGGAATTCCATCTTTTTTGAATTTGTAGGTTGGGTTTTCTTTAAGTAGTTTTTGGTAACGTTCTTTAAAGCGATTTAGACAGAGGTCGTTGGAACATCCATCCCATTTATCCGGCTCGTCCTCCATAACAGCATCGTCCTCCCATCCACAGAAAGGACATATATCAAAGCTGGATTCAGACTGAAAAACATACTTTCCGCAAACAGGACAAATATGTGATTTTTGCGGATAGTTAGATTCAGTGAAATCAAAGTGAGGATCTTTTTTCAGTTGTTCTTGATACCACTCCCGATATTCGTTTAAAGACATTTCATTTTCCCCATTTTTTTGATTTGGGTTATCTGTTTGCTCTAAATCGTATTTCCATCCACAAAAATGACATTGATATCCAAGTATTTTCTCAACATTAGAATCATTATGTTTAGTAAAATATTGCTTGCCACATACAGGGCATACCATTGATTTGAATTCTTTTGTCTTATCCATTCTTTTTTCCCGATTTATCCGAGAGTGATCAGTAATTTTCTTTAATTATTTCTATTTTATATTTTTATGAGAATCACAGAATAACAATATTGTCAATAATACAATGTATAGAGTTTGAGCCATTAATCACATTTTTACACAGTTTGATCTGAAATGTGCGACAAGGATCACTTTGATCATTTTTTGATCGACAAAGCGTTAGTTTTCTAAT
>CACYBT010000252.1 GCA_902772715.1 uncultured Succinivibrio sp. | reverse complement strand
TTCTCCTAGAGATTGTGTAAGACATAGTTCACTATGCAACGATCTGTGAAGCAGGAATCCCACGACTTTAGTCGTGGGAGTGTCAATCAAGAGCACTGGTCAATACCTTAAGTAAAAGTTGCGTATGTGTTTTTTTTGCTGGATAAATCTGCAATCGTATCTTTTGATGTTAGGCAACTGAACAAAAGGAATCATTTTTTCCATAGAATAACGTAAGTTCAAAAGTCCCTTCTTTACAAGGAGAATTTTTAATCACGGAAACTAAACGAAAGTTGCACAGAAACAGTTTGTGCCTTCGATTTGTAGAGTGAAAAAGCTATTATGTGCAGTTAAACAAAGTGATCTCAACACCCCTCCATTGTTAAATTAGCTCATTTCATTCATAACCTTCCCTTGAAAAAAATATACTACTTAAAAACCATTTTTTTGATCTTTAGAGCCGCACTTTTTAAGAAATTTTACTCTTTTTGAGGATAATTTATACACAATATTGACTATATGCGATTTAGTTTACTGAGTGAACTAAATTCCCTGAATTGTCTAATGCACATTATTGCACACAAATAATATCTTACTGAATATCAAGAAAAATAATTATGATATTAAATATTGTAAAAGTAATTTGCGTAAACGTTTGTTTAAAGATTTTTCATATATAGAATTAATCTGCCCCTGTTCAAAATATACTTTTTAAATTAAAAATATGTTTAAAAACAATGTGATACTAAATTAGTGAGATTGCTATCGTAAAATTGAATGGTAAATTAAATATAAATAATGCAATTTTGACAATCACCAACTATTATAAAAATGTGCTCGTGCACAATGTTGCACAAAACTTAACAAAAAAGACATGAGGTTTTATTTAATATGAAGATTAAGACTACTTTAACCGCTCTCTGCTGTGCTGTTATGGCTATTACTGCAACTGGTACTGCTAATGCCGCTAAAATCGGTGTTTCCATGCCAACTCAGTCCTTACAGCGCTGGAACCAGGATGGTCATAATTTGAAAGACCAGCTGGAGCAGTCCAAACACAAAGTAGAGCTGTTATATGCTGGTGATAATGATATTCCTACACAGTTAAACCAGATTGAGAATCTGATTGCTGCCAACTGCGACGTTCTTGTGGTTGCTCCTATTGATGGCGGCTCCCTGACAGAAGTTCTGCGCGGTGCTAAAGAAAAGGGAATTCCTGTTATCTCCTATGACCGTCTTATCATGAATTCCGACGCTATTTCCTACTATGCAACTTTCGATAACTACAAAGTAGGTCAGATTCAGGGTAACTTTATTGTTGACGCCTTAAAATTAAAAGATGCTAACACTACTCCTAAGAACATTGAGTTCTTCACTGGTTCTATTGATGATAACAATGTTAACTTCTTCTGGGGTGGCGCTATCGATGTGTTACAGCCATACTTGGACAAAGGCAAGTTGGTATGCCCATCAGGACAGACTAAGAAAGAGCAGGTTGCTACTTTGAACTGGTCAACTGAAGAAGCCCAGAAACGTATGGAGAACCTGATTTCATCCAATGGCTATGGCCCTGAAGGTAAAAAACTCGATGCTATTCTGTCATCCAATGACTCTGTAGCCAATGGTATTACCAACGCTCTGGTTGCCGAGGGTTATAACAAGGATAATTTCCCAATCCTAACTGGTCAGGATTGCGATAAGCCATCTGTCAAGAATATGAAGAAAGGTATTCAGACCATGTCAGTATTCAAGGATACCCGTGTGCTGGCCGATCAGGTGGTGAAGATGGTTAATGCTATCGTTGACAAGAAGGATGTTCCTGTAAACGATACTTCAACCTATAACAATGGTACTGGTGTTATCCCATCATTCCTGTGTTCTCCAATCGTTGTTACCAAAGACAACCTAAAAGAAGTATTAGTTGATTCTGGCTACTATTCTGAGAAGGATATCAAATAATTAAAAGTAGTTAGTGAACTTTTAGGCCGGTTTATGCACCGGCCTTTTTGGAGAAAAAACACGTCTCACTAATACCCACAGACATGATTGTGGGGCTGCAGAAATTCTGTAACCCGTAGTGAGTTGCCTACTAAAGTCCTGCAAGGATGAAGTTAAGAGAGAAATATTTTGTGAACCGTGGAGATAGTACCTAAACTGCGGTTTTAGTCTGTGATTAACCAGTCTGTTCGTAAGCGAGTTTGAGCATGGTTTTGATGTGCGGCGCTCTCAAAAACTTTGGCATAGGTACGCACGCTGCATTAGCAGAAACAATTATGCTTTGATAGCAAACATTATTTAGTTAATTCAAGTAAAGGGGGCATAACGGCAATTCATCCCATGGTAAAACTGTGGGCTTCCTTGCCTGTGTGTTTATTATGACTGAGCAAAAAATATTGCTTAAAATGAAAAATATCACCAAGCGTTTTGGTAAGGTTACAGCCTTAAGAGACGTTAATCTAGAGGTGAAAGAAGGTGAGGTGCACGCACTTGTTGGTGAGAACGGTGCTGGCAAATCTACCTTGATGAACGTTTTAAGCGGAATCTACCCATATGGATCTTATGAAGGCGACATTATTTTTGATGAAGAAGTCTGTAAGTTTAATAAGATCCATGATTCTGAGGATAAGGGCATTGTTATTATTCATCAGGAACTGGCCCTTGTACCTTATCTTTCCATCGCTGAAAACATGTTCTTAGGAAATGAACGTGTTTCTTCATTTTCTAACGGCATTGTGGACTGGCCTAGAACCTACCAGAGAGCAAAAGAGTTGCTTGATTTAGTCGGTTTGGACGAAGATCCTCATACTCTCATTAAAGATATCGGTGTGGGTAAACAGCAGCTAGTAGAAATTGCCAAGGCTGTTTCCAAAAACTGCCGTCTTCTGATCCTAGATGAGCCTACGGCCTCACTAAATGAGGATGACTCTCAGAAACTTCTTGAGCTTATTGCCAAGTTCAGAAGCGAAGGAATGACTTCCATCATCATTTCTCACAAGCTGAATGAAATTTCCTATATCGCCAACTCCATTACGGTTGTGCGTGACGGTTCTACTATCGAAACTTTGGACAATTCAAATCATAATGTGTCTGAGGATCGTATTATTGCAGGCATGGTGGGTCGAGCCCTGACCGACCGTTTCCCTAAACGCAGTCCTGAGCATAAGATTTCTGACGAGGTGCTGCTTGAAGTTAACAACTGGACCGTTCATCATCCACTGAATCTTAAGCGTAAGGTCAACGATAATGTTTCAATCAAGATCCATCGCGGTGAGGTGGTTGGTCTGGCAGGTCTGATGGGTGCCGGTCGTACTGAGTTTGCCAAGTCACTGTTTGGCCGTTCCTATGGTGTCAATATCTCTGGTGAAGTCAAGATGAATGGACATCCAGTAGAGTTTAAGAACGTAATTTCGGCTATTAAGGCTGGTCTTGCCTATGTGACTGAGGATCGAAAGGGCGACGGTCTTGTGCTTGAGAACCCAATTGCATCTAATATGACTTTGGCAAACCTTGAGGAAGTATCAAAGAACCTTGTTCTTGATAAGGATCTTGAACTTGTTAAAGCCAAGGAATTAAAGCAGGATCTGAACGTCAAGTGCGCTTCGGTACTACAGAATGTGGGTAACCTTTCTGGTGGTAACCAGCAGAAGGTATTACTTGCCAAGTGGATGCTTGCTCATCCTGAGGTTCTCATTCTGGATGAACCAACACGTGGTATTGACGTTGGCGCCAAATACGAAATTTACTGTCTAATCAACAAACTGGTTGAATCAGGCAAGGCTGTGCTCATGATTTCTTCTGAATTGCCTGAGGTTTTAGGTATGTCAGACAGAATATATGTGATGAACGAAGGCAAGATTGTAGGTGAGATGCCACGTTCTGAGGCTACCCAAGAATCAATTATGGGAGCAATTTTACGCACATCCGGTAAGAAACACATTGTGGAGCAATAAAAAAAATGACCGAAATTTTAAATATGTTCAAGCGCAATTCTCTTCTTATTGCGTTAGTTTTAGTAATGATCTTCTTTGAGGTTCTGATTCAGTCCTTCGATAAAGGCTCGCTGTTCTCGCCTCAGAACTTCACCAACATTATCTATCAGAACTCTTACGTTATCATCCTGGCCGTAGGTATGTTATTCCTGATTATCGGCTGTGGTAACATCGACCTGTCAGTGGGTTCCATCGTTGCCTTAATCGGTGCTGTCGCCGGTGTGATGATGGTTAACAATGAGTACAATATCTATATGTCTATGGCTGTATGTCTGCTTTTAGGTATTGTGATAGGTGCATGGCATGGTTTTTGGATTGCCTATATCAGAATTCCATCCTTCATTGTAACCTTGGCTGGTATGTTACTGTTCCGTGGTTTGGCTCTGATTGTACTTGATGGTATTACCATTAACCCATTCCCATCTGAGTACTTAAAGCTCTTCACCTCTTTCATTCCTGCAAGTCGTGAGGATGCTGCCTCAACTACCATGATGATTACTTTGTTGCTGGTCGCAATATATGTTGCAGGTGTTCTATACAGTCGCATTTCCAAGATTAAGAAAGGTTATGAGGTTGAGCCATTAGTTGCTTTCCTGTTCCAGCATGTGATCGTGATTGCCGCTATTATCGGTTCCTCCATCCTCTTAGGCAACAACAAGGGTATTCCTGTTATCCTCGTGTTAATTGCTGTGGTGGTGATTGTTTATGCCTTTATCGCTAACAAGACTGTTGTAGGTCGTAGAATCTATGCTTTGGGTGGTAATGAGAAGGCTGCTAAACTTTCCGGTGTTAACACCAACCGTCTGCTGTTCTTATCCTATGTTAACATGGGTCTGCTTTCTGCAGTTGCCGCTTTGGTCTGTGTGGCCCGTTTCAATTCCGCTTCTCCAATGGCCGGTACCGGTTATGAGTTGGATGCCATCGGCTCCTGCTTTATCGGTGGTGCATCCGCATACGGTGGTGTTGGTACTGTAGGTGGTGCTGTGATCGGTGCTGTATTCATGGGTGTGTTAAATAACGGTATGTCTATTTTGGGTGTTGATGCCAACTGGCAGAAAGCCGTAAAAGGTATGGTTCTGTTATTCGCTGTGGTTATCGACGTGATGTCCAAAAAACGTGTATCTAACTAAAATAAATATCAAACGCTGGAGGCAGTTCTGCCTCCAACTTTTTCAACTCTCACATACTTATTAAGCAAAGAATCTTGTTTTTAACCCTTTTTTATAAAAATACTAGGTGAATTGTATGCGTTATTTATTAGGTGTTGATCTTGGAACTTCCGGAACTAAAACCGTTTTGTTTGATGAAAACGGTAATACCGTCGCCTCAAAAACAATTGAATATCCGCTGTTACAGCCAAAAAACGGCTGGGCTGAACAGGATCCTAAGTTCTGGTATGATGCCACGATTGATTCTATCAAAGCGGTTTTAGCACAAAGCAAGGTGTCCAGCAATGATGTGCTCGCTTTATCTATCGCCGGTCAGATGCATGGACTTGTGATGCTCGATGCTGAAGGTAAGGTGTTGCGTAACGCAATTTTATGGTGTGATTCGAGAACGCAGAAACAGTGTGATGAAATTACTCAAAAAGTTGGCAAGAAGAGACTGATTGAGATTAATGCCAATCCAGCATTGACTGGCTTTACGGCACCTAAGATTCTGTGGGTACGTGAAAATGAGCCTGACATTTATAATAAATGCCGCTGCATCCTTTTACCTAAGGATTATGTCCGTTATATGCTAACCGGTAATAAGGCTATGGAAATTTCCGATGCCTCAGGTACTAATTTACTGGATATTAAAAATCGTGTGTGGTCAGATGAAATTCTTGAAAAACTTGAGATTGACAAGGATCTGATGCCTAAGATTATCGAATCCTCTGATGTTGCAGGCTATATTACTGCCGAAGTTGCCGCCAAAACTGGTTTACGCGAGGGTACTATCGTAGCAGGCGGTGCCGGTGACAATGCGGCAGCAGCCTTAGGTACCGGAGTCTGTAAGGAAGGTGATGCCTTTGTTACTTTAGGTACGTCAGGGGTGATTTTTGCGCATACCAATAAACCTGCCATCGATCCTTTAGGTCGTGTTCATACTTTCTGTGCGGCAGTTAAAAACGGATGGACTGCCATGTCATGTACTTTGGCCGCCGGCCTCTCGTTGCGCTGGACTCGTGATGAGTTCTTTGCTTTTGAGAAAAAAGAGCAGGAACAAAAGGGAAATGATGTTTACAATTACATGACAGACGAGGCAGCCAAGATTCCACTGGGGTCAGATGGACTTATTTATTTGCCTTATCTCATGGGGGAGAGATCTCCAGTTTTAGATGCCAATGCCCGTGGTGTATTCTTTGGATTGAGTGCCCGCCATACCAAGGCACATATGACACGTGCCGTTCTTGAAGGAATTACTTTATCCCAGCGTCATAATCTTGAAGTATTAGATGAGATGGATGTGGTTCCTAAAACACTGACCGCCTGTGGTGGCGGCGCTCAGTCTCCATTCTGGCGTCAGCTGCTTGCCGATATTTTAAAGTGCAAGATTATCACCACAACCTCTAAGGAAGGGCCAGCCTTAGGTGCCGCCATTTTAGCAGGTGTGGCCGCCAAGGTTTTCAGTAGTGTTGAAGAAGGTTGTGAAAAACTTGTGAAAGCCTCAGACAGACAGTCTGAAACCAATGCCAAGAATGCCAGTCTCTATGATGATGTATACAATATGTATGCCTTTTTGTATCCAACCTTGCGACCAGCCTTCTCCAAACTTGATACTCTGCGCAGCCGTCTTGAGGGAGAGAATGTTTCCACCATTAAGGATGTGGATTCTGTTGAGTTTGAACGCTATGGTAAAGTCATAGAGGATATTGATACAGAAAAACTTGTAAGTCTTATTGATAAGACACCGGTAATTCCTGGTACTGACTACAAAGCCTCAGTTGATTATCTTGAAGAGCCTGAGGTGATGAAGGTACTAAGAGATCAGGTCTTTGGCGGTCTGGAAGTGCAGTTTGGCTACTGTAACGGCGACAACAAGGCTTTAAACTGTCTTGAGTATCATCGTAACAGTGAGCTTAACATTGCTGCGACCGATGCTGTACTTATGGTTGCTCCAATGACAGCACTTAAGGATGGTATTATTGATACGCAGTCTGTTGAAATGTTCCGTGTCAGAAAAGGGCAGGCGGTAATGTTCTATGAAACCACGCTGCATTATGCTCCATGTGTAACTTCAAACAATACCTTCTTTAAGGTAGGGGTAGTCCTGCCTAAAGGCACCAATACTGATAAACCACAGGGAGTTGTCAGTGAAGGTGAAAGCGGCTGTCTTACCCACAATAACAAGTGGCTTTATGCTCATCAGGACTCTAATGAGGCTAAGGCAGGGATCACCTGTGGACGTCTTATTGGCAGAAACTTAAAACTTGATTAAATGTTTTAAGACTGTATCAGGGATAATATCCCTGATACAGGTGGTTTAATTGCGATAGATAATGTTGTGATCTAGGATAACTTATGGCCGTTACCGTACAGACTATAGCCAAGGCAGCCGGTGTATCGAGAGGAACAGTTGACAGAGTGCTGCATAATCGCGGATCAGTAAAAAAGGAACTGGTGCAGAAAATTAAGACTCTGGCTCAGGATTTGGGCTATGTACCTAACAAAGCCGGCAGAGCTCTTACGGGAGTACGTGCTCATTATAAAATTGGGGTACTGCTGCCATCTATAGGAAATATCTTTTTTGACGGTATCATTGAGGGGATCGATAAGGCGGCTCATGAATATGAAGAGTTTGGAGTTTCAGTGGCCTTAAAGAAGATCAAGGGCTATGAGGAAAAAACACATCTTGAAGGGATAGTGGATTTAAAAAATCAAAAATGCGATGCTTTGTGTCTTGCTACGATTGATACTCCACTTGTTGCTGAGACTATCAATGCATGTCACGAACAGGGGATCAAGATTATTCTTGTGAATTCTGATGTGCGCAATACCAAAAAAATATGCTATGTTGGCTCTGATTATATTTTAGCCGGACGTACCTGTGCCGGACTGCTCGGACTTATCTCCCATTATGAAAAGCTCAATATTCTGGTGGTTACTGGCTCCAATCAGATGCAGGGGCATAAAAAAAGAGTAGACGGCTTTATTGAAGAACTGCGTAGTCTTAAGGTAAATTTTGATATACATGCTATTTTGGAGTCTAATGATTCTGATATTCAGGCGCAGATTGAAACCTCAAAATATCTTAATGAACATCGGGATATTAACTGTGTATATGTCACTGGTGCTGGAGTGCAGGGGGTTGGCGCCGCTATTATTGCGGCAGGACGTGATGATATCATTGGTATTGCTTTTGATGATATCTATACGACGGTGGAAATGGTTCGGGCAGGGATCTTTAAGTTCGTCGTCTGTCAGCAGCCAGAGCGTCAGGGCTATCATGCCATACGCCGTGCCTATCAGGCCTTGTCCAACAGTTTTAGTGAGCTAAAACTTGATGATTTTTACACGGATACCATCATCAAGATTGCCTCAAATATCGGAAAATAAAGTATTAGTATTTGAGATTCGGATCAAG
>CACYBT010000251.1 GCA_902772715.1 uncultured Succinivibrio sp. | reverse complement strand
GCGTCTGGTAAGACGCGATCTGCTGTTTCTTCTGGGTGAAGTAATTGTCCGCTGTGTTGGAGATGTTTCTGGCTGCACCGTTGTCGCCGGCCAGCGTATGGATTTCTTCCATGCACTGACGTACAATCTCCAATAAATCCTCACGCTTTTTTTCTAGCATTGTATCATGAGAAGCTTTTACCTTTGCCATCAGGTCATTCAGCTCCGGTATACGGTCATAGTGGAATTTGTTGCCAGAAGGCATCATAGTAATCAATCGAATCTGATTTAATGCCTGATTTGCTTCCTCGTCTTTTGCAATATAGTCCAGATCAACGCGCAGATCTTCTTCAAACTTTACGGCAGCATCAAAAAGGGAGACCCTCGTTTTGAAAAATTCCTCTACATTTTGAAGATCATCGCGAATATCATAAAGGGCGTCTTCGCAGTCAATCACCCTCTGGATCAAGGCGGTATTGTCTTTCTGCTGTGAGAGAACATCCGCTACGATATCAATTGCCTGATGTACCCTTGCTTGATCCGGGTATTTATGTCCATCGTACCGGTTTTCCAGGTTTGTGTAATGTTCCAGTTCACCATTGAATTTTTCAACAATATGTGCAATCAGACCATCCTCATCCTCTGGTACATCCATCTCGTCAAAATAGTCACGCAGGAACTCCCTGACCTCACGAATCTTCTGGACAGAGACGATTTGACGCTTGGAGATTGAAGTTTTACCGATCTCACTTTTTTTACGAAGCATATCGGGGAGCTTTTCATCGTTTGGCTGAATGGTTGCACCACCATACTTGATTGTGACCTTTTGGTTATATATCAGCATGGCCACAACTGCTGCAATATCAATCTCACGCCAGCCAAACGGCTTTTTCTGAAATTGCTCCTGGACATCGGACATTGTCGTTGGCAACTTCTGTTCAAACTGGATTTCCAGATATTTTTCAATTTTGGCCGCGGCATCACGATTGGGCTCGGTTTCGCTAACGAATTCTCCATGCAATATTTTGTAAATGTCAGCATCTGACTCCACAAATTTTGTTATCAAGCCGAGATCACTGTAAACATGAGCAACCAGGTATTCCAAAGCCTGATCTATGACATACTTAGCCTTAGCTTTTTTAACTTTACTTGCATGTTCTTCGGGTGTCTCATTTTCCTTTTTCGGCACGTTAGGAGTAACAGCTTTAATTTCAATTCGCTCACCATCCACGTAGAACAATCCCGTGGTAATTGCATCTGCCAAGCTGTCGGCAGCAGTGAGCTCGTACCTTCCGGCTTCATCCTGCTGATCTCCGATGATTTTTTGCACAGATTTGGGGAGTTGTGACACATTACAGCGTTTCACATATTTGCGAATTTTCATTGCGCTTTCAAGCAAATCATAATAACTGCTTGCAGGCAGCACAATAATCGCCTGACCGGATGATTCTGCCAACAGACGTAATTCCTGTTTTTCAGTAACATCAGTGGCCGCAGTTAAAATGCGCAGCATCATTCCACCGGTCAACGCACCAACAGCCTGCCCATCTATCATTTGATCAAACGCAAAATCATATCTGCCATAGCGGAATTTCTTAGTCGTATATATGTCCGCGAAGATCAATTGGGCGATTTTTCCGACAATGTCCGCGGTTGCCACCGGCATATCCTTGATCGCACGCTGAATATCCCGTTCTTCGTCTGTAAGAAAATTGTAAGTATTATCGTTTGTACGTCCAATATAGTTCTGACTTAGCAAACGTTCAAGAGAGCCACGTACCTTTTCACGCATGGTGATCTTATCGAGCCGAATATCGTCTGCCATCAAAATAACGATATTATCAAGATTCGCCTTTACATCATCAACATAGCGAACCAAGTATAAGAGTTTAAGTACATCAACGTCCTGCGACTCTATACCATTGCCGTCAGCAGCAGCGCGTCCACAACGCTCTATAACACGCCGGATAGAGGTGTCGAGAAACGTATGAACTGTGTCATAAAACAGATAGAAAGGAGCAAGGGCATTTTGGTCCTTGTCTTTAATTTTTTGGGCTGCTTCCTGAAAACCGGAGAGCATAGAACGCTCACCGCCAGAAAGATGTGTGCCGGAATTGCCATGTTTACGAATCTCCGCAAAAACTTTCTGCATCAATATGAATTGGTAAGGAACAAATGGAAAGTTTTTTACAAATTCAGTCGCGCCACTATAGCCCTTGATATCAAGTACTGCATCACCAGCAGAGTAGTTAAAAGAAAACAGGTTTCTCAGAACGGAGTCATTAGCAGCATAAACAGACTCAAGTTCGTGCGTTGCCTCCGGCGTTTTCTTGAGTATACGTTCTTGAATAACTTCATCTGCGGCGGATGAGGATAAAGAGAGCCTGGTTTTGAAACGAGCCTGAATTCGAGAAAACTCATT
>CACYBT010000250.1 GCA_902772715.1 uncultured Succinivibrio sp. | reverse complement strand
TTCTTTGAGTAAAATCCTCAATATTCTCGGAAACGGCAATTTCTTTCATGGCAAATCTCCCTCGCTGCTATATATATTATATAGTGAATGAGGTCAATATGTTGTCATGAACCTGTTAATATTAGTGATTTCTTAGGACAAAAATCAGTGGATTGCTAGTCGAAAAATATAAACTCAACATAAGCATAGTTAACCTGTGGGATAAGTTGCTTTTCTCCTGCTAGATCATGAGGTGTTGGCTAAATTAAAGTTATTCAAAGAACTCAATAGTAGGGCGATTGACTGTCCGTCTTTGCAAAAAGACTGACATCTTCTGCAAATGTGGTCGCGGGTCTATTTAAATTCATGTCCTTATCAAACAGATTTACAGAGGTCATTGCAAAGCCTGAAAATGGTGTATGATGCAGGAGATATCAAATAATCAGAACCCATGATCCTGCCCGTGGCAGAGTCAGTTGTCTGTTAAAAATACTTCCTCAAGTAAAACTCGATGTGCCACCAGATTTTCCTGAGTTATGGCATATTCATTGTCTTTAATATTTTCGATATGCTCACAGAGTCTCTGACTGAAATTTTGTCTTTGTGCATACAGTGGTTGAAGGTCGTTATACTGGATGTTAAAGGTTTCTTTTTTATTCAGTTTTATGACTTCTTTGGGTAGTGCCTTAGGCAGTAGCAGTGCGGAGTCTCTTTTCTTACCTTCTGCAATCATCATTTTCAACCCAGAAGGGTCGTAATCGAAGAAGTAGCCTAGAGTACATTCTTTACTAAGCATTTTTACAAGATTATGGACTAATACAATATTTTCTCCGTATCCTCGAAATACTATAAGACTGTTTTTATATGATAGTGGCAAAATCTCCGGCAGTATTTTCGCATGAATAATGGTATCTCCGTTCTCGACCACGATTAAAGAGGAAATTTTACTAATATCTATAGTATTGAGGTCGCAAGACAGAATGGCATTGGTATTGAGCCCTACAGAGGTGCCGTCTTTAAACCACAGGCAGGTATTTCCTGAAAAATTAAGCATGGATCCGAAGACTGCATATCCACCACGTTTCTCATTGGGGGCAAGAGTAGAGCGGGAGAGTCTGCTACGATCAGTTGTTTGCGGCTTTTTTTCAAGATCTTCACCGTGATGCTCGCGTATATAACGGATGATTTTCTGTTTTTCTCTGGTGCTTAAACAAATTTTATTTCCAATGATGTTGAGCCCAAGGTCACTCATCATGTCTTTGACCGATTTGCCTACTTTGATTTTTTCATATTCTTTGGCATTTATAAGTTTTAGCAGCATAGCCCGCTGGGTGCCGGTTATCATAATAATCTTCCTTTTTTTATTATGGAGATGCTGTTTTTTTTCTGAAAACAAGATCTCTGAAAAACTGATTGCCGGTGTAGGTTGGATGTATGTTTACGAGTACCGGATCAATTACGATTTTACTTGAAACGGATGCAGGCAGTTCCTGATAGCCTATAATCAGCATATACATCCAGTCTTCCAAACTGATCTTTAGCATTGCAATTTTAAGAAGCGTATATCCGCGGCTGGCGCTGAGACTTTCTTTTACTTGTTCAGAAAGCACCGCCTGCAGAAAATAGTCAACCTGTTTTTCAATTATGCTTTTGTTTAGTCTGAAGGTCACGTCTCTTTTATCTGTGACCTCGGGATTGATTGAAGATGGTGGGGGAGCTTTTGTTTTTGGAACTTCATTAAGGGTTTCTGCAGCATAAGTCCTATAGTAATCTGGAATACCGTCATTTTGGGTATTAAGTTCAGGGGTGAAACAGATTGCCATAGGGGCTGCAAAGGTAAACTGAGGAGGAAGAGAATAGGAATCAATATTGGGGGTAAAATCAGCTCTGTCGGCATATATTTCTGCAAAAAAATCAATGAGGTGATTGCGCTCTAGGATCTTCTTTTCCTGATTTAGCTTATCAATTCTTTTGACGATTTTTTCACCTAACACCGTAATTTCACTTAGACTTACGGAAATTTTGGTGGAGATGTTTTTATAAAGCAGGCGGTTAATAAGAGGATCGTCAGAGTGAAATTCCTCTTCAATACTGCCTACAGTCAAGCGTCGGAAGATTTCGTTTATTTTCCCAAGTTCATCGGTACAGCGGTGCATCTGATGAAGTTTTTCATCAATATCGGAAACAATACTGTAATCTTCATCGATTAACTGATAGAAGGAGATAATGATCTCATCGATGGCATCAAACAGATCTCCCACATAGTCACGAACTTCGGAATAAGCGCGGTTAGTGTTGCGCAGATCTCCTTTGTGATAGGTGCGATTGTATTTGGCGACTGCTTCTTTGAGATCATCGATAATTTCCTCAATATCACCATGTCGCTGCCGAAAACGCATGTGTCCTTCAAGGTAGTCGATAAGTGCTCTAACCTTGCTGTTCATACGGTATTCTAGATTCTCATCCAAAACCGTGAGTAGTTTCTGTGCCGAGAGCTCAGAGAGCGCCTTCTTATCCTCGGTAATGCTGATGGCGCCTGAGTTGTTAAGACATGCCTGCGCGAGGAGCTCATAATGGTTATAGATGGCTCGAACCGCATTTTTGGGAATAAACTTACTGCTCATGACAAAACCTTTGGCTCATCTTTATTACTGTAGTCAGGGACCAAAACCTCAGTCATGTTAGCGGTGGCAAACAGATCGGTCTGTCTTTGTTCACTGTCTAAGTGTTTATCCCTGTCAAAGCCTTCGTTTTGCTTTACAAATTCAAGAATGTCGTAGAACTGTGACCATTTAGCCGTGGCACGGTATATAAGTCCGTCACCGTTGGCATCTACTAGATATTCCTCTTTGACAAGATACTTGATGACAGCAAGCAGAATTTTGGAGATATCGTTGCTATTGGATGCTACCTTAAAGCTGTTGGCGATATCTTTTAACATCTTGCACAGTATTTCCGATTCTTCAAGTGAATGACTGATTTCTGAAGGCTTGATGATATCATCGGCACATACAGGCCTTGAATCCTGACTGCATGATCTTATAATACGCAGCCACTTGATGAGCGGCTCAAATTCGTGGGCGGCCTTTTTGATGAAGGCGCGGCCTTCCGCTTTGGCTTCTCCTTCATCGTAATTACTGATACAGCAGTAGTAGCCCATTTCATCACTGGTTTTTACCAGTCGGCGGCCCATTTTTGTTAAGAAGACATTTATTCTGTCTTCATTCTCATACTCGCCATTCTCATTTTCCTCCTTAAGATAGCGGTAAAGATCGGGAGTTAGAGCATGACAGAGGATCCTTCCTTGAAGGAGGTTTTCAATGCATTTTACAAAACGGTTACTGATGTTGTTTTCCATGATTAAGCCTTCTCTCCGTTAGTGAGCATGTTAATGATTGGATTATCAGACTCTTCTTCAAAACCTGCTACGCAGCGTTTGACTCCCTCTGTTCTTGAGATTAGATTCTTGGTGTCAAACATCTGTACCTTGTCATAGGAAAGATTGGGCTGGGCACAAAACAGATAGATGCCATAGCGTTCGGTCATCTCAAAAATCTTGATGAGATTGTCGGTGTAGATTTCTCCGATTTCATCTATTGGCCAGTGGATCTTGATGTGTTCATTAGGACAGATCATGCGGGTGAGAGCGCAGAAAATGACGTTGATGGCAAGTTTTGATTCACCGGTGGAGCCACCTGCGGTAAGGTCTTTATCAGAGCGTACCGTAACTAGTCTTCCGTTGATGTTCATGGAGATACTAATGTCAACGAGTGAATTGATCTCGGAGTCAATCTCGTTATTTATCAGTGCCTGTGAAACATACGTATAATACTTTACAAGGTCGGGAGAGGGATAGGTGCTTTCACCTAAATTCCTGTTTTCTTCCTCCCACTCATTGTAGCAGCGTGTAAAATTCTGCAGTTTGGGATAGATCTCGAGATTTTCAATTTTGGAGATAAGACCTATTCGAATATCGGTAATGGTGTCGAGGGGATTGTAGGTGGACAGCCGCTGGGCAAATTTTCCCGACACCTGGTGCACCACCCGGTTGAAATGTCTTAGATTCTCATAGAAATTGACAAATTCAACCGCTGAGGACACAAAAGCCGTGATAATGGTTCTGCGCAGTTCCTTAAAATCATTTGCGATAAAGGTATTGAGCCTATCGGTTAAGGCAAAGTAGTATCTTATATCATGATAAAGATTACTATATTCCTCACCTAATTTTATTTTTACGGCATCAATGATCTGCTTCCAGTAGCCGGCAATACGATTCTCTCTTCCGGTCTGATTCTCCATGGTATGACGGACTTCATCCACATTCTTTATAAGCTCATTCTGTTTATCTTGTACCAAAGAGAGTTTTTCCCGACACTTTACGATGAGATCCTCAATCTCCGGATTTTCCGGAAGATACTGTCTTTTATCAAATTCCGGACGCGGTAGATTCAGGATGCTGCTGTTGTGCACAAAGAAATCATTGATGGCACGGGATTTCTTTTCAAGAACCTCAATTTGACTGTTTAGTCTCTCTATTTTTTGGGATAAATTCCCCTTTATTTCCTCAAATTGCATCTTTTCCACACTTATGAGCCTGCTGTACTCCTCATAGCTATCTTCGGCTTTTGCCAGTTTTTCCCGATAGTCTTCAAGCAGCGCGTAGTCAGAGGCCATAAATTTTTGGTACTCTAAAACTTCATCCTCATAATGTTTTACCGTTTCATAATGGGTTTTGGCGCGATCACGTGCATTCTTGGCCTTTTCAAGCGGGGCATAGTCAATTTTAGAGTTGTAAAGTTCGATGTGGAAATTTTTTTCAAGATCCCTTAATTTCTCCTCATACTGTCCATCAAGATTAGATAACTGTGCTGACAGTTCCGCTTCGGTAGTGTTATAGGGTTCGAGTTCACTGCCGCAGTCGGCTTTGTAGTCAAACTGGCGTTTTTTGAAGAGCTCTTCTAGCTTATCCTTGTTTTTCTTGTAGGAGATTTCCAGTCTGTTTTTTTCTAAACTGCTGCTGTTGATTTCCTCATTTAGTATGGAAAGCCGTTTTTTTATATTTTCCTTGTATTCCTTTTCTTTTTCCTCAAGATTGTGTTTGGACAGGAGCTGATTTTCCCTAAGATTTTTTTCCTCACGTTTTAAATCATTAAGGATCGTTTTTTTCTTTTCGAGTCTCTCGCTTATATTAGAACGTGTTTTATCCTGTTTATTTATTTCGTCATCGAGAGCATAGAGTTTTTCATCGATACTGATACTCTGTTCTTCAAGTTCGTGCCGTGATTTTATGTATGATGGGGCCTCAATTGCATCAAGATCAAGTCCCAGTCCATAGATGCTGCCGCTGTTCTCATTGCCATCGTAGTCTTTGTCAAGATAAGGCTTAAGACCTTTTTGAAAGAGCAGATCTTTGCGTAAGACTTTGCCAACATGGGCTCTCCAGTTTGGCATATGGCTTTCCATAAAGCCAATCACTGAGGTTTCAGGAGGATTTAACTGCAGGAGGAGATCGTCCTTCTCATGAAGAAGGTGCTGCTGCTGTGTAACAAGGGCGGCAATTTCCCTTTCCTTGTCATTAAGTTCACTTGTAATGCTGACAAGATTAGACTGGGTGTCGGTCTGAAGTTTAAGATTTTCATTGAGTTTTAGGGAGTATTTCTTAAGATCCCTTGAGGCTGTATCCAAAGATAGCTGTTCTTCAGGCGTATAGGTTCCGTCAGTAACCTTCTGACTTGTCAGACTGTTGATTTTCTCATTGATGGCGTTTTTTCGCTCCTGAAACTGAGTATCAAGATTTTCACGCTGGGACTGCAAAGAATCCTTTAACTGCTGTTCCTTTTGCTTATATTTTTCTTCAATGGCACTGATGTGCGTCTGACATTCGGCTAGCGCGACGGTAAGTTTTTTGAAAAGTGCAGCCTTTTCCTGGTTAAGTTCATTCTCGCGCCTGGTTTTAGTTAGTTCGATAGGAGTTATTTTGTCGCTGATATCCTGAGTCAGTTCATTTAGGTATTTTGTGGCCAGGTTTAGCTGTTCTCGATATTCTGAAAGTCTGCTGTACTGTTGCGTTTTTTCAACAATATTCACAAGATCCCATTGCTCTTTTTCTTCTTCAATTTTTCCTATAAGATTCTCAAGGGATTTTTTGCTGTGCGAGGCCTTAGTTAACTGCTCGTGATAGTCTTCGGTTTTGCGGTTAAATTCATCCCTTACTTTTTTCAGTTCTTCCCGCTTTGCGCTTAAGTCAGTTTCAGCCTTTTCCTTCTCCAGGCTGATTTCTTCAAGGATTGTTTTTAGTTTTGATTCGCACTCTGTGATATATCCGAAACTGTCGGCAATTTCCTTTTTGATTTCCACCGCATGATTGAAGTCTTTGATTCTGCCACTTAAATCCGAGATGGCCTCAAGTTCTTCTAGCTGGGTACGTCCCTGTTTGGATTTAGGCAGGGTGATACTGATCTGATTTGATATGTAACACATAACCAGCATCTGCTTTAATTCTTCTATGAGTCTGCTTTTGTCTGAGAGCATGACCGCAGAGAGGGAGGCTAGGTTTCGGATCTCCTCTTGTAAGTCACACAGGGAAAATTGTGAGGCCATAAGTGCAAATTCGCTACGATCACGGCGCTGGGAGATAATATCACGATGGTTCATCAGTACTGCCTGATACAGCTCGGTATTATCAATGATTTTGGAGACATAATAATTTTTGTTGATCTTAAGATACTGCTTTATCCAGCCTTCAGCACTGCCAATGGTGTTTAATGCGCTGATGGACTCTTCTGTGAAGAGCTGGGATGCAGCGTCTCCCTTTATAAAACAGTAGCGGAATGTATCGTTATGTCTGAAGATGAGCGCATTGCGCACTTCCCCTTTTTTGAGATATTCAAAGACAATGACGGAAGTCTCATAAGGCAGATAAAAGTCCACAAAGGATAGTTTGTTGCCTCTTTGGGTAATCAGCCGATTTGGCTTAAGACCGTAGAAGATTGGAATAAGATTGAGTATGGTCGTTTTGCCGGCGCCATTGTTGCCGAAGTTTACCGTGTGGCCTTCACAGCAAATTTGAGTTAACAGTCCGGTAAAAATAGAATTATTAAGATAAATATTTTTAAGGCCAAAAAGATTATTCTCTGTTTCGTTTGACATTATGATTCCTTTTTCTTCACAAGTCTTTAATGAAGACCTCAAATTAAGGGATTGCAATGTAGTTTAGGTTTTAAAATGATGTTTTTGTTATATGCAAAAGACAATGGTTACGGCTCTTGAGCCCTGGCAAGATTGCCTAAACTTCTTATCACGCATTCCTTGCTGCCAAAGCCAATACCGATGCCAAACACGCGGCTGTAGCCATCTTCAAGA
>CACYBT010000249.1 GCA_902772715.1 uncultured Succinivibrio sp. | reverse complement strand
TGCCCGTGATAACGGACATTAATTTTAGGGACAAAATGCAGGGCTGGGAAAAATACGCTTTTTCTCTCCAGTTCGGCGAAGCGACAGCTGAAGCCGAGAAAAATACGCTTTTCCCTCCAGTAGAGTTCAACAAATCCCATTGGGGAAAAGCTTTTGTGCAAAATATGTTTCTTCGTCCATCTTGCCATCATTGCCGATTCAAATGCCTAAGATCAAACAGTGATATAACTTTAGGTGATTTTTGGGGAATAAATAAGAAACTACCATTATTTAATGATGATAAAGGAGTAAGTGCAGTGCTTCTAAATACTAAACATGGGCAAGACTTATTTAGATTGTTGAACACAGAGTCTATTCCTATTGAATATAAGGATGTGATAGAGGGAAACATGGCATTGGTGAAATCTTGGGAACCTTCTAAAAACAGAAATCTTTTTTTTATAGGGTTTCAAAAAGGTAAAAGTGTAACAAAGTTAATTAATCAGTATGATACGACTACTCCTTCTATGGTAAAATCTAAGATAAAAAATATTTTTACCCCTTTAAAGAAACTAAAGCGACAATTACGAAATGCTATTGAATGCACTGAATTCATCATTTGCAAGTTCTTGACATCTGCTTTCAAGAGTAATTTGACAGAAAGACGATGTCTATTAGTGCCTGCAGCAAGTATTGATGGAGGATTCGGGGAAGACATAATGGTTGCAGGCTTTTTGAATGGCAGTACATTTCCTGTGACGATTCTTTCAACCCAAATAGAGCATCGCGAATTTATTGAAAAACACAAGAATGTTAGGTGTTCCACACTGTTGATGTCGAGTTTCAAGTATTTCCGGATGCTTACCTTGTTTAGTCGACATACAGATCTTTATATAATTGGTGCAGACATCCTCGATGGAGTTTACACATCAAACAAACTAAGGTTTAATCTGATAGACTTAGCCCATCGTATGGGGCTAAGAGTTCATATAACAGGCTTCAGTGTAAGGGAAAATTCTTCTCCATACTTCGTAAAGCAAATTCGTCGCATCTCGTCATACTGTCCAATAAAAGCGCGTGATATAGAAAGTCAGAAAAGATTACAGACAATGTTATCAAATGTAGATGTCCACTTAGTTCCAGATATTGCTTTTCTATGTGATAATCCTATGCCTGACAAAGAAGACGTGTATAGATGGTGTGAGAGGCAAAGAAATAATGGTAAACAAATCATTGCTTATTGTCCTAACACAATCCAGGCAGATAAAATTGGATTGACAAAATATTTGGAAAGTCAACTAGCCTTGTTGCGGGCTTTCCAAAAATATCCATGTGCTATTATGTTTATGTATCATGATTTGCGAAAATACGCATTACAAATGAATGATAAAGAACTGTCTAGAATGTTATTCCTGAGTTTGAGTTCCCTTGATACTCTTTATATAGAGAATGTGAGTGATGGTAGAGAGTTGAAGAAATACATCTCGTTAGCAGATTTTACAGTAACAGGTCGTATGCATTTTGGCATTTCTGGCTATACGTTAGGACTACCGATGTTTGGTGTTTCCTATTTTAACAAATTTGAAGGGTTACAGATGAATTTTGAATTACGTGCAGAAGACTCAACTGTTGAGTATACCAGAATTAATGAGCAATTATCTGTCGTCGATAGATTTATGGCTGCGTATACAAACTACAAGAAGTCTGTAAGTATCAATCTTCCTCAGGTTGTTGAGGCTGCAAAAGATAATTATCTATAGTGATGAAGGTCGAGTAGTGAGAGACTCTACCTGTCAGATTGAACCATTTACGACTCTTCGGGATGCAGTCATGAAAGGGATTTTCATAATCTTATCTTGGGCTTTTACGTGATAATGCATGAAGGAGCTGATTTTTGAATATGTTGCTGATGCCCATCGGTGAAAAAAGATATATATGATTTAGATTCTACAAGTGGCGAAAACAGACCTAATAACTGTTTTCAGGCTAGGATCTCGAAAGTGATAATTCATATGATATATATAAGTATGTTCATATTTGCATGTGTTTTACTTTGTTTAAAAAACAATAGTCAACGCATGTATGGTTATGTGTTTGTTTTCTTGCTATTTATCTTGGGTGGATTTAGAGATATTAGTATAGGAGCAGATACATCATGGTATTATTATAACTGGTATTTTACCGACTTTGATCCTAAGACTTGGAACCATTATACTCCATTTGAGCCTGGCTTTAATATACTGATAGTATTTATAAAAAGGTATTTTTCAAACAGTTATTATTTCTTTTATTCTTTTGTTTTTTTTGTTACATATTTATTATTTATTTTATATGCAAAACTTAATAGACTGAACGTTATCTTATTTTTTTCTTTAATATATATAAGTTCAAACTGGGCTCAATCAATCAATATTATGAGACAATATTTGGGACTGTCTTTCGCAATTTTGGCACTATTGGTTCTTGATGGAAAAAGCAAAACAAGAATTCTTATATATGAGTTGCTAATTTTTGCAATTTCCTTTTCTGTCCATTCCTCAATTATGATTCTAAGTGTGTTCCCACTTTTTATGCAAAAAAAAGTCTTGGATTTTCTCACAACTCGTACTCTGTTTATTATTTTAATTCTTTCTGTTTTGATTTCTGTTTGGGGGAATAATATTGTGATTTCTTTTTTACCTTACTTTGAGGGGCTTTTTGGTAATAGGTCAGATACATATCTTGGATATTATATTGAAAATGGATTAGGTGAAAGGCAAGTAGGTTATTTAG
>CACYBT010000248.1 GCA_902772715.1 uncultured Succinivibrio sp. | reverse complement strand
CCAAAGCATGGAATAAGGCTTATAACCATGACTCCACACTATCAAGTAGCAAAAAAAACGAGTGTAGACTTAGAGAAAAAAATCGATGACAAGATAGAAAAAGGCTATAAATATAACTTGAAGAGGTGATTTGAAGGTTAACTAAAAAACTAAAACGAAACGCTGCCTTGGCTAATAATTACATTCTGCACCTAATTACAACTCTTGAAAAAAATTACAGTCACATCACATCTTCAAAATTTTTAAAATAGTTTTGATTGTAGAAATCAGAATGAAGGAAAACTACAGTAAAATAAAAGTATGCTTAATATCCATTGAAACTTCATACACCTTTCGTATAACTCTTAAGGTACTAACATGGAAGTACAAACTTCACTTTTTGAAAATACACTTGCAGAACCGCTTCCTTCAAGATTAAGACCCAAATCTTTAGATGAAATTGCAGGACAGCGGCATCTGTTAGGGGAAGGCTGCATTCTTCGTAAAATGATTGAAGAGGATGTTGTTCCCTCTCTTATTTTCTTTGGACCTCCGGGAGTTGGCAAAACCACTCTAGCAGGTGTCATTGCACATGTTACCAAAGCCCGTTTTATTAATTTCTCTGCGGTAAACTCCGGCATTAAGGAGATTCGTGAGGTTATGAAGAACGCCAAACAGGCCAGGATGTATGGAGAGAAAACTATTGTCTTTGTCGATGAAATTCATCGCTTCAACAAGGCTCAACAGGATGCCTTTCTTCCTTTTGTAGAAAACGGCAGCATCATCCTTATCGGTGCCACAACGGAAAATCCATCCTTTGAGGTCAACAGTGCCCTGCTCTCACGCTGCAAAGTCTTTATGTTAAAGGAACTCTCCAACGATGAAATCCTTCTATTGTTGCACCGTGCACTTACGGACAAGCGTGGCTTTGGTAGAATCAGAATCAACATTGCAGAAGATCTGCTGTCAAAATTGGCTATTTTCTCCAACGGCGATGCGCGCAAGGCTCTGTCCATTCTCGAAATGGCTGTTTTAAACGGTGAACACACCCAGAATGGCGTAATTATCAGTGAAAAGAACGTTGAACAATGCACTTCCAGAAAACTCATGCTCTACGACAAAAACGGTGAGGAGCACTATAACATCATCTCAGCACTCCACAAATCCATGCGTAATTCCGATCCCGATACCGCCATCTACTGGCTTGCCAGAATGCTTGAAGGTGGTGAAGATCCGCTTTATATCGCAAGACGCATCACGCGCTTTGCCAGTGAGGATATCGGGCTGGCCGATCCGAGAGCCTTGGAGATTGCCGTAGCCGCCTTTCAGGCCTGCCATTTTATAGGCATGCCAGAGTGTACCGTACACTTGACAGAGGCTGTAGTCTATATGTCACTTGCGCCTAAATCCAATGCTCTATATATGGCCTATGGACTGGCAAAAAAGGATGCTCAGAATCTTAAGGCAGAACCTGTTCCGTTGTGGCTACGTAACGCTCCAACCAAACTCATGAAAGATTTGGAGTACGGCAAGGGCTATCAGTATGCCCATGATAGCAAAGAGAAACTGACTACCATGAACTGTCTCCCCGAAACCTTACAAGACAGAACCTATTATCATCCAACACAGGAAGGGTTTGAAGAACGCTTAGCAAAAAGACTTGCAGACATCAAGGAGTGGAAAAAACAGCAGCGCATGGAAAATGAGAATAAAAAAATGAGACCTGAGATATGAGGAGTTGTATCAAAAGCCAAAAGCCACATTGTCATCTATGATAAAGAACTAGACAAAAGAATCCTTAAAAACGCTCATTTAAAAACTAATATCTTGAAATATCCCGTCAACACAAGGCTGGGCTATGATTTTTTTTTAATTTAGTTTTTGCCAACCTTGTTGCTTTTTGGGAAGAACTTATGCCATCTATTAGTTTTTATATGAGTTTCTCATTTAAGACATTCGATTAGCCTAATGTGATCAGCAACTTTTTATGCAGGTCAGATTAAAAGCCTTCATAAAGTGATCCTAAACTTACTTGAGAATATTATGTTGAGCTCAACATAACAAAAGGGTAATGACTGATTTGTCTATTACTTGGTAGGAACTTAGTACACTGATAGCAGACTTTATAAAATATTCAGCAATGGTTTTAAAATCACTGCTGAATCTGTTTTTGGTCTCT
>CACYBT010000247.1 GCA_902772715.1 uncultured Succinivibrio sp. | reverse complement strand
GAAGGTGGAGGATGAGGGAATAGCCAATGTTGTGTTCAAAGAGAAGCGAATACCTCTTTGTGAGTGTGCATGGGTGGTAAGTCAGGCCAATGTGAATATTATGAATTACCAGAAGGGCTTTGGCTATATGGGTGTCAGTTCGGGAAAAATGTTTCAATACTTGGCCGCCGGCAAGCCCATTGTATGCAATGTGAATATTGCATACGATGATGTGATTACAGATAATAACCTTGGTATTGCTCGTGAAATTGAGACTCCGGAAGCCTTTGCACGGGCCATACGTAATCTGGCTGAACAGCCACGTGCCAGTTATGATGCGATGTGTGAAAGAGTAAGGCGGACAGCAGAGCGCTTTGACTATAAGAAATTGGCAGCAGAAGAAATCAAAGTGATAGAAACAGCGCTTCAAAAATAATGTTGAAAGAATTTGAGGAAACAATTGTGGTGGTTTGTGGGTGGTTATTGATTTAGGACAAAATGAGAAAATATGTATAAGCATTTTTTTAAGCGAGTGTTTGACTTCTTGATTGCTCTGGTGGCATTATTGCTCATCGGTTGGTTCTTGATTATTGTGGCAATTTGGCTGCACTTTGCCAATAAGGGAGCTGGTGCGTTTTTTACGCAAGACCGGCCAGGTAAGGATGGTAAGATATTCCGTGTGATTAAGTTCAAGACTATGACGGATGAACGGGATGCAGAGGGGAAGTTGCTGCCAGATGCGCAGCGCTTAACAAAATTCGGTCGACTGGTGAGATCTACTTCTTTAGATGAACTGCCACAGTTGATAAACGTGCTTAAAGGGGATATGTCATTGATAGGTCCGAGGCCACTCCTTCCGCAGTATTTGCCTCTCTACTCTCAAGAACAGGCTCGTCGTCATGAAGTACGACCTGGTATTAGTGGCTGGGCGCAGGTAAATGGACGCAACCACTGTAAACTGAGTAAAAAGTTTGAATATGACGTTTGGTATGTTGATCATTGTACGCTTATGACAGACTTGAAAATTGTCTGGATGACCGTAATGAACGTTTTGAAACGCTCAGATGTAGGTGATGGCGCAGGAGATATGAAAGATGTTGATGACCTACATTTTTCTGAAAGACTAAAAGAATTAAGGGAATCGGGAGCATTGATATAATAATCGGTTGTTTTATACTATTATGAACGAACTTAAAGGCAAGAAATTATTAATTACTGGGGGCTGTCGTTTATCTGAAGATATAGTGATGGCTGCTAGAGCGATGGGAATTTATACGATAGTTGCTGATTGGCATGATATTTATACCTCTCCAGCAAAAATGGCAGCGGATGAGCATTGGGAAGAAAATATCAAGGACTATGATAGACTAGCAAATATGATACGTGAAAACAAAGTAGATGGTATAATTACAGGATTTACGGATTCATATCTTGTCCCCTACGCTGAACTATGTAATAAAACGGGACTTCCCAGTTATGCAACACCTGAACTTTTTGCCAAGACATTGGATAAAACATCTTTTAAGGAAATGTGTAAAAGCCATGATGTTCCAACTGTTCCCGATTATAATTATCTTGAATTTGATTCATCTGTTCTTTCAGAACAGAACAAAATAATAATTAAGCCAGTGGACAACAGCGGATCAAGAGGAATCGTTGTATGCTCAAACCCTGCAAAATATCAAGAATGTATAGAATATGCGATGGGTTATTCAGCAAAGAAGCAGATTGTTATAGAGAAGTATATGGAGATAGATCAAATCTCCGTATCTTATACTATTCAAAATGGAACTCCGTCTTTATCTACGATTAACGATGATATCCTTTATAAATCTCCTAATTCAGGCACAGTAAACTGTGGTGGAATATATCCCTCAAAATTTTTTGATTTCTATAAGGATCAAATAGATGAAAAGGTTAAAAATATGCTGGTGAAGGAGGGATTTAAGAACGGAGTCCTTTTTATGCAGGCTTTTTGCAATGGAAAAGAATTATATTTCTTTGAGATGGGATATAGATTAAGTGGAGGACGTCACTATATTTTTACGGAAAACCAAAATCAATCAAGCAGTTTGAAACAATTAATCCATTTCGCTCTAACAGGAAAGATGGCAGATTATCACATCGCTGATAGAGATAATGCAAAATTCAATAATCTTTGTTGCCGATTTAATTTGATAGGTAAGTCAGGAGAAATTTCTAAAATAGAAGGATTTGATTACTTGCAAAGGAGGCCTGGAATTATTTATACATCGTTGCTAAAAAAAGTTGGTGATGAAATAGGTATGGAGGGTACTACAGCTACACAATTATTAGGGGCATATGCTGTTATGAAAGATTTAAACGATTTCAAGCATATGCTGGCAGATGTATATGGTAATGTAAAATTCTTTGATAATATGGGAGATAATCTCGTCATTAAAATTTAATAGAAGTATATGAAAATATCAATAATAGGAGCTGGTAATGGTGGTCAAACCTTTGCTGGCTATTTGTCGATGGCTGGCTATGAAACCAGTCTTTATGATATAGATGTTGAAAAGATGGTAGCTCTCAAGAAATTGGGAGGTATCAAACTGGAAGGGCGAATAAACGGCTTTGGTAAGATAGGATGTATTACAACTGACATTGCAGAAGCTGTCAAGGGCGCAGAGATTATCATGGTGACAACAGTTGCCAATGCCCATAGAGCAGTTGCAACTTCAATTGCACCTTACTTGGAGGATGGCCAGGTCGTTGTACTGAATCCTGGTCGTACATGTGGTGCCTTAGTATTTAAGCAG
>CACYBT010000246.1 GCA_902772715.1 uncultured Succinivibrio sp. | reverse complement strand
TCAATTTTTTCATTGATTCCACCTACGCTTTGAACATCTCCAAACTGATCTACTGCTCCTGTTACCGCCAGATCCTGCTTGATAGGCAGATTAGATAAGGCACTTATCACTGCACATAAACCAGTAAGAGAGGCAGAGTCACCGTCAATTTCACTGTAAGACTGTTCAAATACCAGACTTGCAGAAACTGGCATCGGCTGCGCGGAACCAAACTCATTAGCAAGAAATCCATTGATAATCATCATCGCCTTGGCATGAATTTGACCTGCAAGTTCAGCCTTATGCTCAATATCAATTACATCACCATCTCCACCGGCGCGAAGAGTAGCAGTAATTCTCACGGGTGTACCATATTCATAGGACGAACCAACACTTTCTATGACACTTAATCCATTGATTTGGCCTACCACCTCACCTTCTGTCTCCAAAAGGATCTGTTCATCTCGATAGTTTCTCAATTCAGACTCTGCAAGATAATTTACCCGATAATTCTCACCCACTAAAGCCTTTAGTACATGTCTCCCCTCAATAGACTCACCTTTGGCATAATTATGGGACTCAAGAGCAAGTTCACGGAGTTTCAATTCAGGAATATAAATCCAGCGCCGATCCCCAGACTGTCTACAACAGTAATTAAAAAAGTATTTAACCGCTTCTTGTGAAAAATCTGATAGCTGATATTTATTCACGTAATCCTTAAGTAATCCCCCCAAAATACTAAGGCCAGAACTTGAGTTGAATTCCATAACAATATCAGAGCGCAAACCATTGTCCAATGCTGGCCAGATCCGTGTCAGTTCCGCACAGTCTAAAGCATCACCACAGATAATTAGCTTAATTTTACTGTTCTGAGCAAGACAAGCATCCACCGGGTTAAGCCATTTAGGATGATCAAGCAGTAGCGAAGCCGGAATAATCACGACGCCTTCACTTGACATCACCCCATTTTCGTTTTCATTACCAAAAAATTCAAAACGTGTAGGCGCATAGGCAATAATCGGTTCTTGTCCACATTCCTTTTGTACAATCTCACTTAAAATTTCAATCGTATTGACCCGTGTACTGCCACAGACACACAAAGTTTTAGCCATACGGTTACGTAAAAGTGATGATACGGCATTTCTAACACGCGACTGCAGCATGGAGAAAGGTCTAGGATCCGTATCTGCAAAAAAACTCAAGTCATTATCATCAACTAGGATATTCAGATCTTCATACTCAAGTTCAAACACATCGCCACGAACATCTTCATTTTCGTTATTATTTAAAAAAATTCTTTTCAATTTTGATTCCTTAGGTAAAAAGATGTGATGTACTGCCTAATCCACATCAAAAGAGTAGATTAAATCGGCCGACTGTTCAAGAGAGGATACGAGTTCTAGATATAGTTTGCGCAGAAGTTCATAACGAACCTTAACCTCATAGACACTGTTGTAGATACCATATCCGTACGATAAACGTAATTTCTTTGTAACAAAAGCGTGTACTTCCATTTTTGTATTGGTACCACTTCCCGATGAACCGATCTGCACGCCTTCCATACCAAAAACACCAACCATGGAATTGAGCAGTCCTGCGGTGGTTCCTAAACCAATTGACATCAGCAATTGCGAGGTAGCATCAGCATTTTCTTTGTCGCTATGTTCAAGGCCATGTCCATAGAGAATATATGACATGATCTCATTTTTACTCATGGTAGGCTTTGAGAAAAGAGCAATTTCAGGAGTCTCGACATATCCTGATACCCTCAGCCCTGCAAGAATATTATCCTCAAGAGAACTTGGATCTACCACTATTTCAGCATAAAGCTTAGGATTGGCGATGTCATTTTTGAAAACGGCATTGGCTTCATTTACGATAAACTTATGCCCATACATTTCAGCATAACCGTTTTCGAGGGAAATTTTACCTGAAGACATGATCTTAGGAGAAGTTGATTCCTTTTTGATTTCTATGCCACCAACTATATCGGACTTTAATCCCATAGCATTGACCTTTACATCTTCCCCTAGGGTAACACTTATATCAAGTTTCATGTCATTATTAAGCGTGCTGGCCTTTTTCTTATCGACAATAATACCACGCAGGTTAGAATCCGAACCAATGAAAATTTCATCCTTAGAGGGAGCAATAACTCTATTTTCCATGGAATTAAATCGAATTGTGGCTTTAGGAATTTCCACCTTACCGGTGACAGACATTATTTCTCCTAGTTCACATTGCGTATCAATATTCACTAAAGACTCACCATACGTGAGAAGAAACACTGGTAGTCGTTCGGACTTCACGCTCAATTTTCCCGCCGCAGACTCACTCCAGTCAAGATTGCCACTTATTTCCACCGGATGTTCATTAAGTTTAACTGTTCCCTTCAAGATCCCGTTATTGCCGTTGGCTTTTAACGAAAAATCAAAGTCATCAACAAATCCAATACTCAGTGTCGGTTCAGCACTTCCTTTTGAGACGATTTCGCCAAAAAACAACGGAGAGGCCAAGGTTCCGCCAAAAGTACCACTGATATTTAAGGTTCCATCAAGAGTATTCAACTGTTTGCTGACTGCTGTAAACAAATCAAGATGCAGGTTAGTCAGAGCAATTTTTCCTGAGAGTTTACGGGTATCGTAAGGATCACTTACCTCAGTTTCTAAACGTAAATCCCCATTATCCCTAGATAGTTTTAAAAGTAACAGTGACTTTAACCGGTTTTCATCTGCATTTATCTTTAAAGACAATTCTGAAACCGGAATAAAAGTTGAATAAAGCGAAGCAAAACCATGGTTCACCGATGCCTCAACATCAAATTTCGGCACATAATTCTTCATCATAAAATTGATATCAATATTCAGTTTTCCTGAAACCTTAATCTCCTCGCCAATATACTTTTGCATATTCCGAAGTGAAACATCATGAAGCGCCGCGCTGCAGTTTAAGTCTCCATTGTTGAAGTTAATTTCTGAAACTCTTAGTGTGGCTTTGTTATCCGTTAAGGCAATACTCGAAACAGATGCATGTTTTTTTACAAAATCGTACGAAAAACTTACTTCATCGATTAAAGAGATAGGATCAATAAGCGGGGTAGCCAATAGCAGACTTTTAATACTGCCATGATAAAATTCCTTGTTCTCATCAAAACCACCCTCTATATTCAGGTAGGAACCACCATTGCTGGTACAGCCAAAAGACAGTACATGGCTCGCCATGGTACCATTTAAATTCAGTGAACACTTGCCATAAAGGGCCTTGCGATTCAGAAAAATCCCACCAGTCATCATGGATAAGGAGACACTTTTCGCTCCAATATCCGACTCTCCATTTACCACAAGATGCGCAATGAACAGATCATTTACAAGCAAACGATGAGAGCGGCTCATAACACTCAAGTGTGCGTCCAAAAGCGGGCCCTGCAGTGTCAATCGCCCCTTAAGATCACCTTTTAGAGTAGGCTCGAGATATTCAAGATGCTCTATAGTAAACTTTCCAAAAAGATCAGAATATTCACCAAGCGTTCCTGAAACCACCACCAGATTTTCTGCCTGCTGCAAAGTAAGTTCATCAATTACTACCGTCTCGTCTCCATTGCTTACTATATGCTTGACATCAATGTTAACCGGTTTTTGATGGTAAAAGAAACTGGCTTTTAAAGTAGGCACATCAAGATGAGCCCGGCGTGGATCATCATAACTAAAGGCTACTTTACCCTCTAATTCCACATTCATGGCACCGGCAAGAGGAGCGTACAATGCCTGCATATCATCAGCCTTAAGACTAACTTTGCCCTGAAAATCAAAATCAGGACTATAGGTAAGCATTCCCCCTACTTGTCCATTAAACTTCCTATCTCCTAAATATCCATCAATCTTGAGTTCGTTTACTTGTACCGTTGACAGATCTAAAGCAGAATCAAGTTTAATATTGAGTTTATTAAAGCCATATCCATTTAAAAGTGTTCCAAGTTTTAACTGCATTTTCTCGAAAATTGCGCCTTCAAGAAGCATTTCCACATTTCTAAATGACAGGCTGTCACTTTCGCTTTCCCTATTAGATTCAGTCTTGCTCTCCACTCCTGTCCTTTGGTGCTTATCTTCAGCGTGCACTGCTGCATGCTCTGGCACTTCAGAAGAGACTGTGATGTCAGGCTCGGCAGCTGCAGCATGCGCCTTATCCTTTGTTGAAGTTTTTAAAGGTTCCGCATCTGCCAAAGGCTGCTCTTTACTATCCTCTGCCCCATCATGTTTTGAAGCATTACGCTGCGCTTTAGTCTGCTCTACCGCGGTATTGACACTCTTTGAGAGCTCTTCTGCTATGGCGGTTTTGGTTTTAATCAATGAGGCAGAGATCCCTCTTAGATACTCAGAATCAAAGACTTTTTGAGACTTTTTCTCAAGATTTTCTGATTTTATAACAGGATAGGTAAAATAAGGAGAAGTCACCTTAAGATAACAAGGGATCTCATTTGAGAGAACGTTAAGACGCCCCTGTGCATCTACAAGATATGGCGCATCAACTTTAGCCTCCATTCCCAAATCTACCAGTGATCCCTTGACTTTAACCGAACCTGAAAGGCCAAACAGCAAAGATTCGTAGTTTTTAAGATTATATTCTGTGGTATATCCCTTACCAAGCAGTACAAAATCCATATTATAGTAGTCGACAAAATCCATGGTACCTGAAGCCACAACCTGACCTAATGCATGACTGGCCTCAAGGGAATATACAGTAAGGAGGGTATGCTCAAACATAGCGTTTACAGTGGCATTTACAAGCCCAGTATCATAGCCATCTTGATAATATCGACCGTTAATAATTTTGAAATTATACAAAGCCGCCGTAAGTGGCAAATCTATTGTGGGAAATTTCTCAATAGCCCCATTGCCATTGTCAAAGGTAAGAATTTTAGGCAGATTATTAGGAGGCGATTCGCTGTCATCAAGTTTCAGATGCACACTGACATCCTCAACAGTACCTTTTGACACCTGAGCATAGTCATCATAAGCATTCAGAACAAGGCTGGCTTTGGGCACTCTGACATCAATGATACTTGAAAGATAGGCAAAATCCTTAAGTACCAAGGAGTCAACCTTGATTTTAGTATAAAAATCAAGACGAAAAGGTTCATCATAAGAGGTAGAATCTTCGACGGTGTCATTATCTTCAAAATCGGCCAGTTTTACCTCAAGTTTATCCGCACTCAAAGTCGTAACCTCAAAGACACCCCGCGTCAGAAATCCTAACACACTGTATTTTATATTGAGATTATCCGCACTTATGGTCACAATATCTTTAACGTCGACCTCAAAATATGAATCTGTAGAAAAACCTTTAAAGATACTGCCTTCCTTGATGTCGGCGGTAATACTTACATACTCAGCAAGATTCTCATTGACAGTCTTGATAATAAAGCGCATACCGTGGGTAGTACCGCACAAATACCCTGCCGCCCCCACCAAGAGCATGACGAAGACCAGAACCGCCAAAAGTGTATACGCAAGTATTTTCAAAAGTCTGTGTTTCATCATTAGAATTCAAGTCCAAAAGCAACATGCAATCTCAACTTACGGTAATCACGACGCGAATTGATTCCATATGCCAGGTCGATTTTAAAAATTCCGTAATCAGAGATAAATCTGTATCCTATTCCAGGTCCTAACAGCAGATGATGATCCTTAACATAATTGTTAGTACATACAGCAGCATCCATAAAGACAGCCCCACGACTGTTACTGATACCTATCGGGAACTCGAACTCTGCGGTTCCTGCCGTTATATAGCGTGAACCAAGCAGTTTGCCCTGGCTGTCACGCACTGATTCTGACTTATATCCAAAACCTCTTAGGATACGATCTCCACCGGCAAAAAAGCGCATCGAAGGAGGAACATCACCAGCATCCCTGCCGATATTCGCTCCCTGCATCAATTTATAGATAAATTTATAATCCTCAAAAAATGTATAAACTCCACTAAAAACCAGTTCACTATGCCAGAAGGTCTGATCACTAATTGCACTACTGGCAATACGGTTATCAAAACTAACGGAAAATCCCATTTTGGGATCGATGCCACCGGTGGAACTACTCATCAGTAAGGTTAGCCCCAGCATCAGATTCGTAGGATGTCCTTTCTGTGAGGCCTGCTTGTAATCCTCATACTCTCCTGCAATATAATAGTCACGCTTCCAATTTCCATGAATGTTATCTACATAATGAAGTGAAGCGTGACTGATATCTGACAAAGTATCTTCCCAGTCCACCCGCGTCTGCGCCAATTTTATGTAAAAGTAGTTAAGATTCGGATCTTTATGTGGAATTTTATAAATTAACTGCGCGTTTTTTTTCTCTCTTGAGGCTCTGACAAAAGAAGTATAAGCATGTCCCATGGAATTAACCATAGGCATATCCCAGCCCACAAGTCCACGAATACTTTCATCCGTAGAAAAACCCACACCTAGACGATAATGATGTGTAGGCTTACGCTCCACTTCAATTGAAACCGGAACTTCCCCATTCTTGCGCTCTTCAACTAAGGTCTGCACGTCAACCGAACGATAATAATTGGTGCGGGATAAATTCTGAGATATGTTGGCAACCTTCTTCGCAGAATAGGATCCATTCTTTTGGATATCAATGAGACTCTCTGCAGGAGCTAAAAGAGCCCTAGACTCTTCACTGATCCTGATGTCACCAAATTTATAACGTTTTCCAGTATCAAAAATAACGGAAATATCTGCGACATTCTGATCCTGATAAACCAGAATTCTAGAACTCACAAGATGCGAATCAAAAAAACCAAGAGTCTGCGCATTATTTCGTAACGCGGTTTTCAGCTCCTCATATGCACCGTGATTTAAGAGTTTATAAGGACCTATCCCGCTGTTACGAACTATCTGTGCGAAAGATTCATAGTAGGCACCTTCTCCGGTAATCTCAATATTGCAATACCGAATAAAAAGAGGTTTACCTAAATCTACATCAATACCAAGCACTGCTGATGTATCATGGCGTTTAGGATAAGTAAACGAGACCTTGGGATGATAGTAACCAAAAGAATGAACAGCCAAAGTAATCTTATCAGTAATTTCAGGTGAATAAAGACGGACACGCCGTTTGGAAATAGTAGGAAGCCCCTCAAGGTAGGCATTGATATTATTTAAAACCTCTGGATTATTTACACCTTTTACCTGTAACGTTACAGGATCAATGACCTTATCGGACTTGACCGGCTTTCCGGAACTGCATGACAGAAGAAAGGTAAAAAAGGAACTCAGGATCATGACGAGGAAGAATCTAACCCACCTCTTACACTCATACAAACCTACTTTTTTATCTAAAATCTGTAACATTGGTAACATTGAAAATCACATGAAAATCACAAAAAAACAAAGGTTTTACACGACCTGTGACAATACAGTTTTTGCCTATCTTCTGTCATGATGTTTTGCAAACTATATATACTAAGGAAACAATCTTAATTTTTTATAAAATATCCCGTTAGTTTAGCATTCCTTAAGGTAAAATTTACATATCAATGGATTATTCTGCAAAAGTCCCTGCACGATTGCCTTGGGAGGCGTGTTCATATTCCTAAGAAACAGTAAATTCTGTAACATATATGCGCCACTTTACGATATTTTTCCATGCTAATTCTAGCACATGAGAAAATCTAAGACATTTTTTTTCAGGAAATTTAGTACACCTGTAATAAACACCACTTGGCGTGATAGTAAAAAGAGGCCCAGGTAACGCCAACTGCTACATTACTGTCAAAATATTCCTGATCACTAGTAAGATAGCCGATCACTGTGTCTATTACTGGGGATGCTCTTGGGAATGATAAGGTAAAGATAAGATTATACTTACGTCCAAAAACATACTAGATATGAGGGATTGCTGTAAGAGGAGTGGCTCTTTTTTAAATTATTTTTTTCAGATTACAAGCCTTAAAATTCACAAAACACCCCTGACCAATGCCGTCAGTTTTTTTTTCAATATTACCAGCAGTTCAGAATGCTCCTGTCTTTTTTAAGTTTCCCAAAAGACTTTCCAAAATTGCACAGTTAAAATCATCCTTTTAATAACTCTTGAAAAAAAATCCTATTCGTCTAAAATATCGCAGACTATGACCTAAGGTTGTACAATCTTAGATTGTTTTGAATCATGGGGTAAAATCATCCTACAATATTTAGAGGGGGCTTTGTGGGCACATCCGCCATTCTAGCTCTCGCCGACGGTACTGTTTTCAAGGGAAGGGCCTTTGGCGCTCCTGACACCACCACTGTCGGTGAAGTTGTCTTTAATACGTCCATGACAGGTTATCAGGAAATTCTTACTGATCCTTCATATGCAAATCAAATCATTACCTTAACTTATCCTCATATCGGCAATTACGGAACCTGTAACGAGGATCTTGAATCACAAGATATCTTCGCCATGGGACTCATTATCAGAGACCTTTCCTTAATTCCTTCCAATTTTAGAAATCAGAATGATTTAAGTTTTTTTCTCAAAAAATACAAAAAACCTGGCATTTACGGCATTGATACCCGTATGTTAACTAGGATTTTACGTGAAAAAGGCGCTCAGAACGGCTGTCTAACAACCGATCCTAACATCAGCAGTGATGAGGCCTTGAGAAGAGCGCGAGATTTTTCGGGAATTAAGGGGATGGACCTTGCCAAGGAAGTAACCACCAAAGAAATATATACCTTTGACGAGGGTACTTGGGTATTAGGCCAGGGCTATACAGTCAAGCCAAAAATTGAATTTAATGTCGTAGCCTATGATTTTGGGGTAAAACGCAATATTCTAAGAATTCTGCGTTCTCTGGGCTGCAAAGTAACTGTAGTGCCTGCCACCACCAGTGCTCAGGATGTCATCAACATGGATCCCGATGGTATTTTTCTCTCTAACGGACCTGGTGATCCCGAACCTTGCACCTATGCACAAGAAGCCATTCGTACCTTTATTAACAGAAAAATTCCACTGTTTGGGATCTGCCTTGGTCATCAGTTGCTCTCATTGGCATCCGGTGCTCAAACCATCAAGATGAAATGCGGTCATCATGGAGCAAACCATCCGGTTAAGGATTTAAGAAGCGGGACTGTGTATATAACTTCTCAGAATCACGGATTCTGTGTAGATAAAAAAACTCTCCCTGCCAATCTTGTGGCTACGCATAAATCCCTTTTTGACGGTACCTTACAGGGCGTTGAACGTACTGACGTTCCGGCTTTCAGTTTTCAGGGGCATCCTGAGGCTTCTCCTGGACCTCACGACCCTATGGCACTGTTTAAGCACTTTATTGAACTTATGAAAAACTATCGTCATATGGATTAGAGGAAATCCCATGCCAAAGCGTACTGATATCAAAAAGATTTTAATTCTGGGCGCAGGTCCAATTGTCATCGGACAGGCTTGTGAGTTTGACTACTCTGGTACTCAGGCCGTTCGAGCCTTGCGTGAGGAAGGATATAAGGTTATTCTAGTCAACTCTAATCCAGCCACAATTATGACCGATCCTGATGTTGCAGATGTTACCTACATTGAGCCTATTCACTGGAAAGTCATTGCCCATATCATAGAAAAAGAAAGGCCAGATGCTATTCTACCTACCATGGGTGGACAGACAGCCCTAAACTGTGCTTTAGAACTTGAGAGACATGGAGTTTTAAAAGAATACAATGTAGAGATGATTGGCGCCAAAGCCGATGCCATCGATAAAGCCGAAAATCGTGAACGCTTTGATAAGGCCATGCGCAGCATTGGTCTTGAGTGTCCACGCTCTGGCATTGCCCATTCCATGGAAAGTGCGTGGGAAGTACAAAAAAATGTGGGCTTTCCCTGCATTATCCGACCATCCTTCACCATGGGCGGTACCGGTGGCGGCATTGCTTACAATCCTGAAGAATTCAATGAAATATGTAGCAAGGGACTTGAGCTTTCCCCGACACATGAACTTTTAATTGATGAGTCTCTCATCGGCTGGAAGGAATTTGAGATGGAGGTGGTGCGTGACCGCAAAGATAACTGCATTATTGTCTGCTCCATCGAAAATCTAGATCCTATGGGCATTCACACTGGTGACTCCATCACTGTGGCCCCAGCCCAGACCTTAACTGATAAAGAATATCAGCTGATGCGCGATGCTGCCATGTCAGTACTGCGTGAAATCGGTGTTGAAACCGGTGGTTCCAATGTTCAGTTTGGTGTTAATCCTGACAATGGCCGCATGGTTATCATCGAGATGAATCCACGTGTATCAAGATCCTCGGCTTTAGCCTCAAAGGCAACCGGCTTCCCTATTGCCAAAATCGCAGCTAAGCTTGCGGTAGGCTATACCCTCGATGAGTTAGGTAACGATATTACCGGTGATAAGACACCAGCCTCATTTGAACCAAGTCTTGATTATGTAGTCACCAAAATTCCCCGTTTTAATTTTGAAAAATTCCCTAATTCAGACGACCGCCTGACCACCCAGATGAAATCCGTGGGTGAAGTTATGGCTATAGGCAGAACCTTTGAAGAATCACTGCAAAAAGCCCTGCGTGGACTTGAAACCGGAAAACTAGGCTTTGATCCGCGCCTTGATATGAAAAAAGGTGATGCCCGCCAGAAACTCTTACACGAACTGGAAAACGCCGGAGCCCATCGTATCTGGTACCTTGGGGATGCTTTCCGTTTAGGTATGGATGTAGAAGAGGTCTTTAACTACACTAAGATTGACCGCTGGTTCCTCTCTCAAATCAAAGAAATTATTGATCTCGAGCAATCCCTAAGTGGCCGCACCCTAAAATCCCTAGATAGCGATGAACTGCGTGATCTCAAGTCTCGCGGCTTCTCTGATGCTAGAATTGCGGCTCTCGTAAAATCAACTGAGGATAAAGTAAGAGAACGTCGCTGGCTCTTTGAAGTTTTTCCAACCTATAAGCGTGTTGACACCTGTGCAGCAGAATTCAGTACTTCTACTGCATACATGTACTCCACCTATGAGCAGGAATGCGAATCCAATCCAACTACTAAAAAGAAAGTAATAGTATTGGGAGGTGGCCCTAACCGTATCGGTCAGGGTATTGAATTTGACTACTGCTGTGTGCATGCTTCCATGGCTCTGCGCGAGGAAGGCTATGAGTCCATCATGGTTAACTGCAATCCAGAGACGGTTTCCACTGACTATGATGTTTCAGATCGTCTATATTTTGAGCCGGTAACTCTTGAAGATGTACTCGAGATTGCCAGAGTAGAAAAACCAGATGGAGTTATTGTGCAGTTTGGTGGTCAGACCCCTCTTAAACTTGCTAGAAAACTTGAAGAAGAAGGTGTACCTATCATCGGCACTTCTCCACGTGATATTGACCGTGCCGAGGACAGAAAACTTTTCCAGGAAGTGGTCAATAAACTGCAGTTGCTGCAGCCACGCAACGGTACAGCCACATCTTTGTCTCAGGCCGTAGTTACCGCCAATGACATTGGCTATCCTCTGGTCGTAAGACCATCTTATGTACTTGGTGGTCGGGCTATGGAAGTAGTTTATGATGAGGATGATCTGCGTACCTATTTTGCCGAAGCCGTCAAGGTTTCAAACAAATCACCGGTACTCTTAGATAAATTCCTTGATCATGCCACAGAAATTGACGTTGATGCGGTTTCAGACGGAGTGGACGTAGTTATTGGCGGGATCATGGAACATGTCGAAGAGTGTGGAGTGCACTCAGGCGATGCCTCCTGCGTACTGCCTCCTTACCATCTGTCAGAAGATCTGATAAAAAGAATTACCAAGATCTCTAGAGATTTGGCTCTCTCTCTCAATGTTAAGGGCCTCATGAACGTACAGTTAGCTGTGCGTGAGGACAGGATCTATCTTATCGAGGTCAACCCGCGTGCCGCCCGTACTGTACCTTTTGTCTCTAAGGCCACAAGTTTGCCGTTAGCCAAAATTGCCGCTAAAATCATGATTGGCAAAACTCTTAAGGAACTGGGAGTAGATCATGAGATTATCCCTCCATACTATTCTGTAAAAGAAGTGGTACTGCCATTTGCCAAGTTTCCAGGTTCCGATCCTCTCTTAGGACCTGAAATGCGCTCCACAGGTGAAACCATGGGCACTGCCATGACATTTCCTGAGGCTTATGCTAAAGCGGAACTGGCTGCCAATTCACCGATTCAGAGAAGTGGCAACGTACTGTTGTCTATTAAAAAATCAGATCAAAACAGAGTTCCTGAACTTGGTAAAATTCTTAAGAAGGCCGGTTTTGTGCTAGATGGAACCCAGGGAACCAGCAAGGTTCTGCGTGATGCTGGCATTGAATGTACACAGGTACAGAAAGTATATGAGTCCCGACCAAATCTTCTAGACTTTATCAAATCCGGAAAATATAACTGGGTAATCAATACTACCGAAGGTCGCCAGTCTGTCAAGGACTCACGTTCACTGCGCAAGGCCTGCCTCAGATATAATATCTGCTACACCACAACACTCAATGCCGCCTTTGCTTCTACTTTGGCCATCGATGCTGATGAGTATGCAACCGTACATTCCTTGCAGGAACTACATTCCATGCTGAAAAAAGCTAATGCTTAATCATCTTTCACCAAAAGCTCGGTAGTGCTTTTGGTGATTGTATTTAACCTCCATTTTGTTAATCTCTGTAATTTTTTGGTTCTATAATTATTTCTGTGGGATTAGCATATCCTTAAGATATCCATAGCACACATAAGCGTTTTTCTGAACTGCCAGAAGAAATTGTTTTGGCTTGTCCCAGTAAGTTAGCTATTTGTAACTCATTTGCCGACCCCACAAAAATATTAATTGAGCCAATTTTTTCCAAAAAGATATACGTTCTGCCCCCAATTAAAACAATTGCAAAAAAAAATAAAATTCCACTACTTTTGTCACAAAAATACACATTCAAATTGCCAAGTTCAAAATTTTCTCTAGAATTAAGATATGTAGCAGATTATAGTTCTAAAATTTTATTTCGGATGACAAATATGATTTCAATTCGCAAAGCCAATCATGAAGACATAGCAGATCTCAAAAAATTAGTAGATAAACTTGTCCCAAACAATTTCAATGGGTTTCTTAATACCTCACAGATAGACTATATGATTGAAAAGTTATATACCCAAAAAGCACTTTTAGATGCCCTAGATTCCGGTACCGATTATTTTGTGGCCACCTGCGACGGTGTTGACTGTGGAGTCGTCTCCGTTTTAAAACATGGACCTAATCTTTTTTTAATGCACAAAATCTATGTGGATGAAGGCTACTGCGGAAAAGGGGTGGGGACTGCTCTGTTGCATAGAATTAAAGAATATGTCTCCTCAAAAGTATTACCATGCACGATTGAACTGGTTATCAACTCCCATAATCCTAGTCGCGAATTCTACCTAAAAAATGGCTTTGTAAAAGTACGTGACACTGAACTTGATTTGGAGGAATTTATAATTAGCGAGGAAGTATTTTCTTTGGAACTAAACTAATTCTGCACTGCACCAAAAGTGATCTGCATCCGAAATTTTCGTGCGGCAACATATGCAATGGCATTTGTTGCCTTTTTTTTGTGAAAAAAAAATATTCTTTGACTTCACGTTTTAAGTCAACGACAATTATGCTAGTTATTTTGTTTTTAACAGGAGCCTCTCCATGAACTTTACTGATGTGAAAAAACTCATCACTGACAATGAAGTCATTTTTGTTGATTTAAGATTTACTGATACCAAAGGAAAAGAACAGCATATTTCGCTACCTATTTCCTGCGTAGATGAAGCATTTTTTGATCAGGGAAAAATGTTTGACGGTTCTTCCATCGCCGGCTGGTGTGGAATTGATAAATCTGACATGATCCTAATGCCGGATATTGAAACCGTGCAGTTAGATCCTTTCTATGCCGACCCTACTATCATTGTCAGATGTGATGTTTTGGAGACTGAAACTCTTACAGGTTACAGTCGCGACCCTCGTTCTGTGGCAAAACGCGCGGAGGAATATTTAAAATCAACCGGAATCGGTGACTGCGCCTATTTTGGTCCTGAACCTGAATTTTTCCTGTTTGATGACGTACGTTTTAAATCCGATATCTCAGGCTCATTTGTAGCCATTGATGATATTGAGGCAGCATGGAATTCACAGACAGAATATGAGGGTGGCAACAAAGGCTATCGTCCATTTGTCAAAGGTGGTTATTTCCCTGTACCTCCTGTGGATTCTTCTCAGGATATCCGCTCAGCCATGTGCCGTATTATGACTGATATGGGGCTTATTATCGAAGCCCATCACCACGAGGTTGCCACTGCTGGACAGAACGAAATTGCCACTAGATTCAATACCCTAACCAAAAAAGCCGACGAAGTGCAAATCTATAAGTATGTAGTACAGAATGTAGCAATGGAATACGGAAAAACTGCTACCTTTATGCCAAAACCAATCTATGGTGATAATGGATCTGGTATGCACTGTCATCAGTCCATTGAGAAAAACGGCGCCAATATCTTTGCTGGAAACCTGTATGGCGGTCTTTCTCAGGAAGCCCTATGGTACATCGGTGGGATCATCAAGCATGCCAAGTCTCTAAATGCCTTTACCAATCCTTCTACCAATTCTTATAAGCGTCTGGTTCCCGGTTTTGAGGCTCCTCTTATGCTTGCATATTCCGCAGCCAATCGGTCCGCTTCAATTCGCATCCCTTATTCTATGAATCCAAAAGCAACTCATATAGAAGTACGCTTCCCTGATTGCACTGCTAATCCATATTTGGCTTTTGCGGCCATGCTTATGGCCGGAATAGATGGCATTCAAAATCATATCGATCCAGGTGAGGCAATGGATAAGAATCTTTATGACTTGCCACCAGAAGAGGCTGCCAATATTCCACAAGTCTGCTCCTCACTTGAAGAAGCCCTCAAGGCTCTGCGTAAAGATCATGAGTATCTCTTGGAAGGTGGGGTCTTTACAGATGATATGCTCAATGCCTATATTGAACTCAAGCAGGAGGAAGATACACGCGTACGCTCTACCCCTCATCCATGTGAATTTGAATTATATTATTCTCTCTAGGATTACCCATCCGCGTTATATGCTTAAAGAGCGAATTTAATATAATCGAGTAGGGCGAGTTAATAGCTCAGCCCTCTCACACCACCGTACGTGCGGATCCGCATACGGCGGTTCCTAACCTAATTATGGACGGTTCACTATATTAGAAC
>CACYBT010000245.1 GCA_902772715.1 uncultured Succinivibrio sp. | reverse complement strand
GATGGACAGTGTGACACGTTTTGGTCGTGCTCAGCGTGAGATCGGTCTTGCTGCCGGAGAACCTCCAACAAGGCGTGGTTTTCCGCCTTCGGTTTTTTCTACACTGCCTAAACTTATGGAAAGGGCTGGTAACTCTGATAAGGGATCAATTACCGCTCTGTATACGGTACTTGTAGAAGGTGACGATATGACTGAGCCAATTGCTGACGAAACTCGTTCCATTCTGGATGGTCATATTATTCTGTCACGTAAACTTGCGTCTAAAAACTTTTATCCTGCCATTGATGTTTTGGCTTCAGTGAGTCGTGTTATGAATGCCATAGTTACTCCTGAGCATAAAAAAGCGGCTGGAAAACTGCGTAATATTCTTGCTAAGTATCAAGAAATTGAACTTTTGGTACAGTTGGGCGAGTACAAAAAGGGAGCAGATCCTGAGGCTGACAATGCTCTTGAAAAAATCGAGGGGATTAATAATTTTCTTAAGCAGGGTTTAGGAGAAAAAACCTCGTTTGAGGAGACTATTGCTATGCTTGAACAATGTGTTTCTTAAATTAATTTGTCTGGTTTTATGTCATGTTAGAATTTCTTCCTGTATTTATAGCAACATTGTTTCTGATTATTTTTGTCAGCCATATTAATGAGAAATATCTTAAACTTTCTCATGAAATTATGCTGATGCTTTTTTCTTGCATAGTTTGCATCATTACGATGATTTGCTATGGTTTTTTTAAAAATGACAATTTCTATATGGTGGTTGTTGATTTGCAACCATTGAATTTTGAAAGCTTTCTGTTGAATGGTGCCTTGTGTTTTATGCTGTTTGCAGGTTCGTGTCATCTGCGAATTCGTGACTTTAAGGCTCAGCTAAGAAATGTTTCAGTCCTAGCCTTTGTGGCCACTTTCTTAGGTACTGTATTTTATGGCTTGGTGTTCTACGCGTTATCGGAATTATTTTCTCTAAACATGTCTATCTATGTATGTCTGATGTTTGGCAGTATTGTTTCTCCAACTGATCCGATTGCGGCCACAAGTATTCTTAATAAATACGCACTTCCAAAAAAGACCTCTTTTCTTATCGAAGGTGAATCTCTATTAAATGATGGTGTAGGAGTAGCCCTTTTTGTACTTTTTTCAGGTCTGGTCTCTACACAGAGTCAGGGCGGAAACATGTTTCTGCTAATGCTTGATCAAATATGTGGTGCAGCTGTTATTGGCGCTGGTGTGACCTACGTGTCACTGTACTTTTTTAAGAACAGTACTAATTTTAATCAGCATATCTACGTCAGTCTTTTTGCGGTGTCTCTATCCTATTATTTAAGTCAGGTCACAGGCTGCTCAGGTCCAATAGCGTCAGTGGTCTGCGGAGTTTGCTTTTCATCGTGGCGAGATGATCTTCTTGCAAACGAATTTTCCTTTAAGGAATTTGATTTGTGCTGGGCAACGCTTGACAATTTTCTAAATTCTGTCCTTTATGTCATCATGGGAATTTCCATGATCTTCATCTTTCAGTCAGATCTCGTATTTATTGTATCCTTAATTGCGATTGTAAGTAACTTTATAGGTCGTGGTGCCTCTGTTTTTGCTTGTACTTTTTTTATGAAGGATGTACCAGATGGTTTCAGCAAAAAAGGTTTTACATTACTCTTAACTTGGGGAGGATTACGCGGAGCTCTGTGTATTGCTCTTGCCATGTCCTGTAAAAATCTGGTAGGGGTTGAGACCTTTCATCACATCATGGCGGGTACCTATGCGCTGGTATTTTTTACCACCATTTGTCAGGGACTGACTGTGCCATTGGTATACTCTAAGATTGGACATGATTAGATGCTCCACAATCGATAATTGCTGACAAAAGCGTGTTAAAATAAACGCTTTAAGAAAACATTTTAATCTCATATATCTTGTTATTATGGCTATAAAATCCTTTTTAGACGAACAAAAAAAACGTCGTACCTTTGCTATTATTTCCCACCCTGATGCCGGTAAAACCACAATTACCGAAAAAGTCCTGCTGTTTGGTTCTGTTATTCAGCGTGCAGGCGAGGTAAAGGCACGTGGCTCTACTGGAACTTTTGCTCGTTCTGATTTTATGGATATGGAAAAAGAGCGTGGTATCTCAGTTTCCACTTCGGTAATGCAGTTTCCATATAATAACTGTATTGTCAATCTTTTGGATACTCCAGGTCATGAGGACTTTTCAGAGGATACCTATCGTGTGCTTACGGCTGTAGACTCCTGTCTTATGGTTATTGATGCCGCCAAGGGTGTTGAAGAGCGTACTCGTAAACTTATGGAAGTAACCAGGTTACGTGCCACACCTATTCTCACATTTATGAATAAGTTGGATCGTGAGACTCGGGATCCTCTAGATTTGCTTGATGAAGTTGAAAAGGAATTGAATATTGCCTGCGCGCCTATTACCTGGCCTATTGGATCAGGTAAAAGATTCCGTGGTATCTACCATCTATTAAAAGATGAGGTAAGACTTTATCATTCAGGTGAGGGCTTTCATATTCAAGAGGCTAGAATTATAAAAGGCCTCGATAATATTGAACTGAATACTGTTTTAGGAGAGGATGAGGCTGAGGCGCTGCGGGATGATATCGAATTAGTAAAAGGAGCCTCCAACGAATTTTCACTTAAGGATTTTCTAAACGGAAAACAGACTCCTGTATTCTTTGGAACGGCTTTAGGTAATTTTGGCGTGGACTGCATGCTCGATGGCTTGACTTCATGGGCTCCATCTCCATTACCTCGCGAGGCAACAGAACGCAAGGTAGAGTCAACAGAAGAGAAAATGAGTGGCTTTATCTTTAAGATCCAGGCCAATATGGATCCCAAACATCACGATCGTATCGCCTTTATGCGTATCGTATCTGGATCCTATCATAAAGGCATGAAACTGCATAATGTACGCTTAGGCCGAGAAATTATCGTATCTGATGCTGTGACCTTCATGGCTGGTGAACGTGAAATGGCCATTGAGGCAGTTAGTGGTGACATTATTGGTCTGCATAATCATGGTACTATGCGGATCGGGGACACTTTTACCGAAGGAGAATCTTTGCATTTTACCGGTATTCCTAATTTTGCCCCAGAACTTTTCAGACGCATTCAGTTAAAAGATCCTTTAAAGCAGAAACAGTTACAAAAGGGACTGATGCAACTTTCAGAAGAAGGTGCTGTACAGGTATTCAGGCCAGTTATCAACAATGATCTGATTGTAGGAGCAGTAGGAGAATTGCAGTTTGATGTTGTGGTATCTAGGCTTAAGCATGAGTATAATGTGGATGCCAAATATGAGTCCGTAGCCGTGACCACGGCACGCTGGCTTGAAAGTGATGATCCTAAGGCCATAAAAGAGATTATGGATAAGGTCCCACAATCTTTGGCATATGATGGAGCAGACAATCTCACTTTCCTTGCTACCTCCGTAGTTAATCTCAATCTTAATCAGGAACGCTATCCTAAGGTACGTTTCCTTTCTACAAGAGAACACTAGATGTTCTACGATGCTCATCTGCATGGGGG
>CACYBT010000244.1 GCA_902772715.1 uncultured Succinivibrio sp. | reverse complement strand
TTAGTTTAGCAAGCAAATGACTCGTTTGCATGTGTTCTAAAAGGTGGTAATTTACCCTTACGACTTTAGGTGTCCCCTAAAGTCGTTTTTTTACACTCGGCATACATGCAGTCTAACGTCTTAAAGCCCCTATGATTGCAAGTTTATTGCAAGACTAAAGCAAACAGCATAGTTCACATCGAAAAGCGCGGGCTAAAAAAGTCGTCAAAGTCGCCGCTATTTCTCCGAACCTACGAACAAAAATTACATATGAGGCAGGATGTAAATAAGTTAAGACTTTAAAAGAAAATGAATCCTAATTGAAACGTGGCACATGCTGTAAATGCAGAGGTCTTGAGGATGGAGAAGACTGTGCACTTACCTTATGAGGTCTGATAAGAGTTTTTTTCCTAAGCAGCAACAAATTATCAGAAGTCAGCAGAGGCCACATTGTGGTCAAACGGGAAGATCGATGATAAGCCCGACCTGTGGTTTAAAAATCTAATCAAGTTGAGAGTATGCGCAGTGACGACAGAAAACAAAGGAAACCTTTAAGATAGATGATATACGTATCGAAAGTATTATCTAAAGGAGCCTATTAAACTAGCTAGAAGAAAGGAATAACATACAGCAACAAATGATTACACGAAAATATATCTTCTCGACACGTAACCTAAAGATTGCAGCATCTTAGGTTATGCAAAAGAAAGGAGCGCCTTAAGATAAACTTACTACTGAAATCATGAATGCATCATATTGACCAATGTATCAATAGGCGCCGCCCTGATACAAGAACCGGAGTCCATGTACTGTGGGAGGGAGAACATTTCTCCCTTCCTAATTTAAACTCCATGCATATAAAAACTTACTGTGAACATAATGGAAATAAGCCACATCACCCAGGATATATCCCTAAAATGCCCAGTGCAGGTTTTAATCAAACAATAAGAAACAAAACCAAAACCAAAACCGTTACCAATGGAATAGGATAGCGGCATCATCACGATAGTTAGAAAGGCTGGAATTGACTCAGTTACATCCGTAAAATCGATTTCCTTAATATTACGCATCATCATGCTACCCACAATAATAATAGCTGGTGCAGTAGCAAAGGCAGGAATAAGTCCGGCTAAAGGTGCAAAAACAAAAGCCAATAAGAAAAGCACACCGACTGTTACGGCAGTAAGTCCGGATTTTCCACCTTCTTTAATACCCGCTGTCGATTCCACATAAGAGGTTACAGTACAAGTACCCACTGTGGCTGAAACCATGGTACCAACAGAATCAGTAAGAAGAGCACGGTTCACATTTTTCATGTAATCTTTTTCTTCATTGATCCCAGATGCTCTAGTAACACCAATAAGTGTACAAAGATTATCAAATAGTTCCACTATGGTGAAAGTAAAAATAACAGTCACAAGACCGTAGTTAATCGCGCCCAGAATATCCATTTGCATAAAGGTATCTGCAAGAGAAGGAATATTCAAGGAAAACACATCGGAAATGCCCTTAGGATGAGGTGCAACCCCAAAGATCATCCCAACAATCGTTATCGCAAGAATACCATAGATAAGTGCACCTTTAACCTTATAGGCCAAAAGAACAGCAATAAACAGCATACCAATTATGGAAAGAAGCACCTTAGCATCACCAATATGGCCTAAGGTCACCATAGTGGCATCCGATTTTACTATGATACCGGCACTGCTTAAACCGATAATAGACAAAAACATACCAATACCAACAACAACTGCAGCCTTAATACTGTCTGGTACCGCCTCAATAATAAGCACCCGCAGTTTGGTAACAGTTAAAATTAGAAATACCACACCAGAAACAAAAACCGCCCCCAAGGCAGTTTGCCATGAAAGCCCCATAGTTCCACAGACATAGAAGGCAAAAAAAGCATTCATTCCCATCCCTGGAGCCACACCAATAGGCAGATTAGAACATAACCCCATAGCAATTGAACACAAGCCTGCCGACCAGATGGTAGCTGCTATTGCAGCCTCTCTAGGAATACCAGAAGCCTCAAGAATGGATGGATTGACAAAAATAATATAGGCCATAGCCATAAAAGTGGTAAGACCGGCTAAAAGCTCTGTGGAAATACTGCTACCTTTACTGTCAAGTTTGAAGTAGCTGCTAATAAATTCTTTCATAAGACCCTCAACATTAGCATAAAGCCATAAAACGAACATATTTTAGCAGAAGAGCAAGATATGTATAAAAAAAAATAAGAATGATTTAAAAAGGTACAATTTAACAAGAAACACTAACGCGATCAGTGTCTTGTGATACGGAGACGATAAAATTCCTTAGATTTTGATGGCAAACTATCCGCATGCTGCAAGAAAACATCCGCAAAGGCCAGAATCTCTCCATGCTCGTCTCTAACAACACACTTGGTATTACGTAGCCAGGAGGGAATTTCATATTCTACAAAAAGTTTCTTTATTTCACGTGAATGATGGCGCCCCTTAGGATGAAGACGCATCTTTCCGGTATAGTCAAAGTCAAGTAGCACTCTTGCGCATGAAAAGCCATTGTCAAGTTCAGTCTTAACCAGTTCAAAAGTATAATCGTCAATTTTAAGGGGCGTCCCATAGTTTAAGGTATAGCGACCTTGAGGCTGACAAATTCCATCCTTCACAAGATACAGCTTTTTTTGAAAACGACGTAAGGTGTATTCTGAAGTCAATTTTAAAGCCACATGTTGATCTGCACCAATAAGACACAGGTTATAAGCCTCACTTACGGTATTATATGGTGCTGGAAGTTTTAGCCTTAAGGATAAAAACATGCGTAAAAGCGCAAACATAAGAGCAAGATCATTAACATCAAGTCCTTCAAGATTCAGAATAAGATTGCACTCATCTACTTGATTTTTAAAAACTTCCCTTGTATAGCGCATGGCTAAATCGTGTTCATAAGCACATAGTTTGGTACTACGCAATACAGATTTTTCTAATCCATGAAATCTTGAGGTCAGAAGCGGAAGAACCTTGAGTCTTACGAAATTACGCTCAAATTTAAGATAGGTATTGGAGATGTCAAAAACGTAGGTATAGCCTAAGGCTTCAATCACTTCGATAATGGTGCTTTTCCTAAGCTCAAGCAGAGGTCTTAAAATACGTCCACGCTCATCGTGAATAAGTTCCGTCATTCCGCTTAATCCATGCGGACCTGCACCTCTTTTTAAGGCTAAAAAAAAGTTCTCAACCTGATCGTCGGCCTGATGTCCTAAAAGCAGTACGCTATGCTCATCAAGATTCTCCACTAATGCACGATAACGCTCTGCACGTGAAACTGCTTCAGGAGATTCTCCTTGTCCATACACGATATGCAGTTTTGGAGTAACTAAAGGAACATCAAGCTCCGCACACAACTTCTGATTATGGGCAAGCCAAACGGGATCATCAAGATCAAGACCATGAATACAATGCACCGCCAGCACACTGTAATTCCGATCCATCCTTGCAAGATGTACAGCACTTAATAGTACCAATGTAGAATCGGCCCCACCTGACAAGCCAACTACAAGTCGCGAAGGTGGTACCAGTTTTTGAATTTTTAAAGCAAGACCTTCTAGAATCTGCTCTGCTTTAACTTTTAGCAATATCCGTATTTCATCAAACGTTGATAGCGTTGCTCTAAAAGAGCGTCAGGACTAAGGTTGGACAACTCTGACAGATCCTGTAAAAGACGCTGTTTTAATGATGATGAAATCTCCTCATAATCACGGTGGGCGCCACCTAAAGGCTCGGCAACTACATTATCAATCAGGCCTAAATCCAGTATTCTATGGGCTGTGATATTCATAGCCTCTGCAGCCAAGGAAGCCTTATCCGCTGATTTCCAAAGAATTGATGCGCAACCTTCTGGTGAAATAACGGAATATGTAGCATATTCAAGCATATTTACCCTATCTCCGACACCAATTGCCAGAGCGCCACCAGACCCCCCTTCACCGATTACAGTACAAATGACAGGAACTTTAAGATCAGACATCAATTTTAAACTTTCTGCAATAGCGCCCGCCTGAGAGCGCTCTTCGGCACCAACTCCAGGATAGGCACCGGGAGTATCAATAAAAGTAATAACCGGAATTCTAAATCTTTCTGCAAGTTTCATAAGACGCATAGCCTTACGATATCCCTCAGGACGAGGCATACCAAAATTCCTTAGAGTACGCTCCTTGGTATCTCTGCCCTTCTGATGACCAATAACCACAACCGAATGACCATCAAGACGAGCGAGGCCACCGATAATGGCCTTATCATCAGCAAAGGCTCTGTCACCTGAGAGTTCGTGAAAATCAGTAAAGATCCTGGTGATATAATCCATGGTATAAGGACGCATCGGATGGCGAGATAGCTGAGAGATCTGCCAGTCGGAAAGATTAGAAAAGATCTTTCGCGTTAGCTCAAGATTCTTTTTTTCTAACTGATTCAACTCGGTAGTCAAATCAATACTGGCATTCTGATCTTGACTCAAACGTTTTAATTCTTCAATATGAGCAAGCAGATCAGCAATTGGCTGTTCAAATTCTAAATAATTTATGTTCATCACAATAGGCAACCTCACGGCATATTTTGTTCTGTGTGCTTATTCTACCGCAACTTCACACATATCTCATTAGTTTTATATGGTAATATCGTTCGTTAATCATAAAATATTCTGCAAAATTCCACGTGCTTGCAGAATTTTTTTCACCGGGCCATAAGTTTTACGATAACAGTCAAGTATCGGCAGAGTTTCGAGGAGTTTTAGATGTAATGCAGTAGGATAGCCCTTGTGTTTATCAAACTGGTATTCTGGATATTCACGTGCAAGACTTAACATCTGACGATCTCTTTCTACCTTAGCCAGAATTGAGGCGGCAGCAATTTCCTTAACTCTAGCATCTCCCTTGACAACCGCCTCGGCTTTGATATTTAGATTAGAAGGGATCTTGTTACCATCCACAAGCATCAGATTACATGCAAGATGCATAGACTCATAAGCACGCCGCATAGCCAGAAGTGAAGCATTTAAAATATTTAACCTGTCAATTTCAAGAGGGGTACACATGCCTATTCCATAGGCCAAGGCCTGCTCTTTTATAGCAACTTCAAGCATTGCCCGCTTTTTCTCAGACAGTTTTTTGGAATCATCAAGACCATTGGGAATACGGTTATAATCAAGCACCACACATGCTGCCACAACATTGCCCATTAAAGGTCCTCGACCGGCCTCATCAGTACCGCATATCTTATACAGAGACGGATCGAGTGGATAGATATAAGGTTCAAGGATAGAATTTTTCATGTGCCTGACTATTCATACTTCCTGACCACATCATCAGAAGTTACAATCTGAGGAAGTGGAGCTTCGGAATTTATGTTTTTAGGAGACTCACTGACAATGGCCGATGGTGGAGGAGGCACTGTGATCTTATCTTGAAGAAAATCATCCCCATGATATTTTTTTATCACATCAAACACAGCATTTGCAGCAAGTTCATTTGAATTACAGATCATACTCTTATGAATATTTTCAAATTCTTTTTTCATAAGAATATTATCGTAAATAAGAAGTTTATACATTTCATCCGCAAGTGCCTGTGGAGTACAGTCATCCTGAATAAACTCCTTGACTACCTTGCGACCGGAAATTAGGTTTGGCAGCGAGTAGACCTTGACTTTCAGCATGTGTTTGGCAATCAAAGCAGATAAGCTGCTAACCTTGTAGGCCACAGCAAAAGGTGTCTTTAACAGCATGGTTTCAAGAGCAATAGTACCGCAGGTTAACAGTACCGCATCACATGAGGCAATAACATCATCCGTACTGCCCACATAAATGGTTATGGAAATATCAGGAGCAACTTCTAACCATAAATCCTTGGCAAATGAAGCCAATTCGTAAGTAGGAAGAGTACTTATAAACACGGTCTCAGGAAGTTTCTGCTTGATACTTCTCGCAGTGTGAGCAAATACCGGCAACATTCTCATAATAACGCTGCGCCGTGAACCAGGAAGTATGCCCATAACCTTGTCAGTCACAGGTTCAATACAGTTTTTGTTAAGACAAATCCGCTCTCTAGACTCAATCTGACTGATACGCAGAGGAATAAACTGTGCCAGATTGTGTCCCACATAAGTACTCTTAACTCCGTGTTTGTCATACCATTCCTTTTCAAAAGGCAGAAGACACAACACATCATCACAGGCTTTTTGAATTTTTAGCACACGTTTAGGACGCCATGCCCATACAGAAGGAGAAACATAATGAACCGTAGGAATTTTGAAATATTTAAGCTTCTGCTCCACATAGAGGTTAAAATCAGGAGAATCAATACCGATAAAGACACAAGGATTAGCATCAATGAGCCTTTTGATGATCTTTCTTCTGATTTTTAAAATTCTCGGTAGCCTAAGAAGAACTTCAGTTAATCCCATCACGGAAAGTTCTTCCATATTTACATAGGATTTCAACCCCTCGGCAATCATCTTCGGACCGCCAATGCCAATAAAAATGGCATGGTTATCCACGAATCTTAATGCACGAATAAGCCCTGCTCCAAGATTGTCGCCTGAATTTTCTCCTGCTATAAGTGCATAAACACGATGATTGACGATCTCAGTCATTAACGGATAATCCCTCGACCGTGGTCTTTTAGAAACTCAACAAAAGGTACGACTTCCGGAAACTCATCAGCAATTTTTTTAATTTCCGGAATAGCATCCTCTACTGTCAGATGTTTCTTATAAAGTAGCATATAAGCCTGAAAAATGGCAGAAATGGCTTCGTCACTAAAGCCACGACGCTGCAAACCACGTTTATTTATACCAAAAGGCTTAGCATAATGACCTGCTGCCATCACATATGGAGGAACATCCATATTAAGAGCAGCCATTCCGCCTATCATTGCATGACAACCAACACGACCAAACTGGTGAATGGCAGCAAGTCCGCCAAATACCACATAATCATCAATCACCACATGTCCTGCCAGAGTAGCATTATTGGAAAAAATACAGTGGTCACCGACTATACAGTCATGAGCAATATGCGTGTTAATCATAAAGAGATTGTCAGAGCCAACCTTAGTATTGCCCCGGCCTTGAATCGTACCGCGATGCATCGAGACATGTTCACGAATGATATTGTTGTCGCCAATTGTAAGAGTAGTAGGCTCCCCAGCGTATTTTAGATCCTGACACCCCTCGCCAATTGAGCAGAACTGGTAAAAATGATTGTTTCTGCCGATTGTGGTAGGGCCTCTTATAATACAAAATGGCTCAAAAATACAGTCATCACCTATTGTTACGCGCCCCTCAATAATCACATTTTCGCGTATGGTGACATTTTTTCCTAAAATGACATCCTGACCAATATGAGCTGACTTATCAATAATTCCAGTTGCTTGTGTCAAAATAAAGTTCCTGATAAAAATTAGTGTTTAGCACACATCAGATCTGCTGTGCAGACAACCTTTCCATCAACAGTGGCGACACCGCTGAACGAAGCAATACCGCGTTTCTCTTTGAAATACTCTACATCCAAAATCAGCTGGTCGCCAGGCACTACAGGGCGTTTAAAACGGGCTCTATCAATGGCGGCAAAGTAATACAGCTCACCATCCTTTGGTTTACCTACCATGGTAAATGCCAAAATACCCGTAGCCTGAGCCATAGCTTCTAAAATCAGCACACCAGGCAACACTGGCTTACCAGGAAAATGTCCCTGAAAGAAAGGCTCATTTATGGTCACATTCTTGACCGCACGCAGGGTTTTCTTCTCGTCGCTAATCGTATAGTCAAGGACTTTGTCTACCATCAAAAAAGGATATCTGTGAGGCAATAGTTGCATAATGGATTCAACATCCAGGGTATGCGCATTTTCGATATTATCTGTCATTTTTCCCCCATTATTATGGTGTTACTTTTCTTCTAAAATCTTTACTTTTTTCTCAAGATCCATAAGCTTACGATACATATCATTAAGATGCAGGAATCTTGCGGTATTTAAGCGCCATTCCTTATTGGAAACAGCAGGAATCACTGAAGAATAAATTCCAGGTTTGTCGATACCGCGCATAACACCGCTAGCACCAGTAATCGTCACTCCATCACAAATACTGATATGTCCGTTAATTACCGTTTTACCGCCAATAATACAGTACTTACCAATATTAACAGATCCTGCCACAGTCGTGCATCCGGCTATGGCCGTACCATAGCCAATTCTGTCATTATGGGCAATCTGACAGAGATTATCAATAATAACATTATCTTCAATTACCGTATCATCAATTGCACCACGGTCAATACAAGTATTAGCTCCTATCTCCACACGATTTCCAATAACAACGCGTCCCTGCTGCGGGATCTTAATCCATTCTCCCTGTTCGTTGGCATAGCCAAAGCCATCACTGCCGACCACTACGCCACTCTGCAACAAACAGGAACTGCCAATAACGCAATCGTGATAAACACTGCAGTTAGGATAAATTCTAGTATTATCACCAATTACAACATTTTCGCCGATGCAAACATTAGCTCCTAACTGAACATTATTGCCAATTTTAGCCCCTTTTCCGATACTTACATAAGGGCCTAAACCAACATTCTGTCCGAGAATAACATTCTCGGCCAGCTGTGCTGTAGCATGGATCCCTTCTGCAATAACTGGAGTTCTGTCTAAAAGCTGTGCTACTTTGGCAAAACCAACATAAGGATCTTTCATCACTAAAGCAGTACAGTTACAATGTGCAACCTCACTTTCTTTAACAATGACCGCACCCGCCTTACTCTCTGACAGATCATTCCTGTATTTAGGATCAGAAAGAAAACTTATCTCATCGCCCTTGGCGGTTTTGAGATTGGCTACACAGCGTATCTCAACTAAATCATTACCAACCACCTTGGCATTAAGAGCAGCTGCAATATCCTTAACTAACATAAACATACTCCGTAATTCAGCCAAGAACGCTAAGACAGATATGCTAGCGTCTTATATACACAAATGCTAAAAATTACTTACCTTTTTTCTCAGATTTGTCTTCACTGTCAGACTTGCTGCTTACGGATTTTAACTTAGAGGCCCTAGCAATAACCTCATCAGAAATATCAATTCTATCCACGGCAAAAACCACGCTCTCTCCTCTTAGAACAAGATCAAGACCACGTTCCTTTGAGATCCTGTTGATGGCTTCCTGAATAATCTTGTACAACTCTAATTCGGCATCTCGCTGTTTTTTCTGAGAATCTTCCTGTAATGCCTGTGCCTTAAGATCAAATTCTGATCTCAATTGAGCCAACTCTCTTTGTAACTTGGTTGGATCTTTAGAGGTTTTTAAATCCTGCTCCAATTTCATGCCTTTAGTCTGAATTTTCTCAAGTTCGGCACGACGTGGTTCAAATTCCTTCTGCAGGGCTTGTGCAGCACTCTTGGCCTGAGGGAGTTCAGACATAATAAGTGGAATGTTTACTACAGCAACATTCACAGCCCCTTTATCCTCTTCTGCAAAAGTCAAATTTGATAACGACAGTGACAATGCTGTTGCTAGCACTAATTTTTTTAACATCTTAAACTCTCCTTAAAACTAAAATGTTCCACCAATATCAAAATTAAATACCTGAGTATCGTCACCATGCTCTTTTTTGAGTGCCTTAGCCAGACTGAAAGTCAGAGGGCCTAAAGGTGACATCCAGGTCAAAGAAATACCGGCTGAAGTACGATACTTGCCAGGTTTTGAATAATCAACCGCATAATCTTTAGATCTTGAATCCCACAAAGAACCGGCGTCAAAGAAAATTGAAGTTCTGATACTGTTTCTATAGGCCTCTGCAATGAATGGCAGAGGGAAGATAAACTCGGCAGATGCGGCCCAAAAAGCGTTACCACCAACACTAGTATTAGATTCGTAATAATTACCATTTAAAGGATTACGGTATAGGGCACGAGGACCGATGGCATTACGCTTAAAACCGCGCAGCCACTGGGAACCACCCAAATTAAAGTTGTCATAGAAAGGCAGATATTCGGTCTTGCCGTTCTTTTTCTGGTAACCGTTACCATAACCTATCTTGCCGCGAATTCCAAAAACATACTCATGATATTCGGTAAGTGGGAAATAGTTGTAGGTTTCAGCGGTAGCCTTGTAATAATGAGCATCTGAACCAGGAACGGTAGCCATGAGCGACAGGATATGCTGTGAACCCTTGGTTGGGAAAACCTTCTGGTTCAAAGTAGTGTATGTCAAATCAATACCGGCCTTGTAGTTCAGCAAGTTTACCTTCTGATCAGGGAAACGTGCATTTGGATCATAATTCTTACTGTACATCTCGTAGAATTTATCTCCCTGCTGGAATCTTCTGCCACGGTTCTCAAGCTGATTCTTCTCAACACCCAAAGAATATCTGATCCCTAATTTTTCTGAAAGTGGGTATCCTAAGTAGGAAAAGAGACCAATGGTCCTGTTTCTGTAATCCACAGTGGAGTAATCATCGGCACCATAGTATCTGTCATAGAATATACGTCCACCAAGACTGATATTATCTACAGTAAAATACGGATCGGTATAGGAAATTTCTGCATGACGGCGGTATTTATTCTTATATGCAGAAATAGCGCCTACTTTTCCCCATCCAAAGAGATTGGTCTGTGAAACACCTAACTGTAAAGCCATACCAGAGTCGGAACCATAACCGATACCGCCAGATATACTGCCTGTTGGACGTTCGGTGATTTTAGTGGTGACATTGACAGTATCCTGCGTTCCACCCAGATTTTCGGTATTGATATCCACTGTCTCAAAGTAACCTAAGCGATTGAGTCTGGCCTTGGAGGTTTCGATAGCCTCTGTGGAAAGCCAGGTGCCATCCATCTGGCGCAATTCACGACGAATTACCACATCATCCGTAACAGAGTTACCGGTAATAAAGATCTGAGAAACATGCACACGTTTGCCCGGCATAACATTGAACTGCAGCTCAACAGTCTTATGCTCTTCATCAAAAATTGGAACAGCTTTTACTACCGTATTGGCATAACCATACTTACCCAGAATACCGGCAAGATTCTTCTCATTTACAGTAACCTTGTGCTGGTTGTAAACATCGTCCTTCTCAATATCAATGACTTGCTTCAGTTCCTCTTCGTGCTTTAAGGTGTCACCCGCCAAAGTAGTGCCTGAAATCTTGTAGCAATCTCCCTCATTGACATTAATAGTCAGATATATGCCTTTTTTATCGGGAGTTAACTCAACTGAAGTCCCTTCAATACGGAAATTGACGAATCCTCTATCCATATAGTAGGATTTTAAAGATTCAAGATCCGCGGTCATTTTCTGTCCGCTGTAGTTATTCTCTGCCAGAAAGTTCCACCATGGAATATCATCACGTAGCGACATCTTTGCCAACAGAACATCTTCATCGAAAGATTTGTTTCCAACAATATTGATCTGCTTAATCTTAGCCGGAACACCTTCAATAATCTCAATTTTGATATCAGCACGATTGCGTGGCAGATTAGTTATCACCGCCTTAACCGAAGCCTGATATAAACCGGAGGAATGATAAAAATCCTCTAAGGATTTTTCAATGGAGTTTAAGGCCTGATTATTTAAAGGCTCGCCTGCTCTAATGCCTTCATCAGCGATAACCTTTTTAAGATCGTCAGTCTTAACTCCGGAATTACCGGAAAATTCAATTTTACCAACAGTCGGCCGTTCCTTGACATCAATAATAAGGGTACCGTTATTATGTGAAATACTTACATCCTCAAATTCACCCGTAGCATACAACCTCTGCATGGCCATCGCCACATTCTGCTGTGACATCATATCTCCTTCACGCAGAGGCAGCGCCAACAGTACTGCACCCTTGGTGACACGATTAAGTCCACGTATCTGAATATTGGAAATAGTATCCGCAGCATAGGAAGTTGATACCACAAACAAAGCAGTCGCAACCGCTAAACTTACGCCTGATAACTTAAAAGGAAATCGAATTTTCATCCTTATACCCAACAAAATGTCAAAAAAACTATAAACCCTTAATGTCATTAAAAATGGCAAAAATCGTCAGTGTTAATAAAAGACCTGCTCCGATAGCAGTCAGCATACGTTGGACACCAGCACTAGGCTCTTTACCCATGACGGCCTCATATGCCAAAAAAACCAACTGTCCACCGTCTAAAACAGGAATTGGAATTAAATTAAGGATACCTAAGTTTACACTAATAGCAGCCAAAAAGCTAAGAAACATTACGAAACCAAATTGTGCACTTTCTTGGGCTCCCTTGGCAATAGCAATCGGCCCTGAAATATTATCCGCTGAAATGGTACCATTTAACAGCTTATAGGCAGAAACTACCACCAGCTTTGACATCATCGCTGCATCTTTACAGGCTTTGATAAAACCTTCTGTTAGTGTGTACTTATGAAGACTGGTAAGTCCTTCAAGAGGTATAACTTTCGCCCCGATTCCTAAAAAAGGACGATCAATTTTTTTTTCCTTATCGTAGCGTGGCTCAGGCTTCACCTTAGTACTGTAAAGTTTACCGTCGCGTTTCACCACTAGATTAAGTTCGTTAAAATGAGAATTTAAAATCTCATCCTGCAGACGATACCAGGAGTTAACTTTAAGATCATTGATGCTTATAATCTCATCGTTGACTCTAAGCCCTGCAGCATAGGCTGGAGAATTCTCCATCACCGCATCTAAAACCGTAGTTATATTACCATAACAAATCTTAAGCCCAATTTTTTCAAGCGGGGACTCATTACGTTCCAGATTTATGTCTTTTAAATTAAGGTTAAGTGTACGGGTCGCCCCCCTGCCTAAGTCTCCACTGACACTCACAGTTACATGCTCTGCCCCAAGATTTTCAATAAGAGCAAAAACAAAGTCCGACCAGTTATCTACCTTCTTATCCTTAATACTGTCAATTTTATCATAAACAGCAAAACCTGATTCTGATGCCAAAGAATGTGGAACCACATCTCCTACCACGGGTAATCTTTCCTGTATGCCACTTAGATTTACCACTGTAAAAAGGATAACAGCCAAAGCGATATTAAAAAAAGGTCCGGCAAAAATTATAAGCGCACGCTGCCATACGCTTTTGGCCTTAAACGAATCCGGTGCAAGTTCTGTCGTATCTTCTTGAGGAGAGTTTTCCCCCTCCATTTTAACATAACCGCCAAGCGGAATAGCGCTTATCGCATATTCACAACCATCCTTGCCAGTCTTCTGCAGAATAACTGGGCCAAATCCTAATGAAAAGCGCAACACTTTAACCTTACAGGCTCTTGCCATAAGAAAATGCCCAAGCTCATGAATGGTAACAAGAATACCAAGCGCCAACAAGAAATAAACTATGCCTCCAAGCACACCCATTATTCATGACTCCTGATAATGCTGTCAGCCAGTTCTCTTGCCACCTTATCCGCTTCAAGAATTTCATCAATGCTTGAATATTCACAAATATTTGTTTTATCAAGGACAGATGACACTACTTGAGAGATATCAAGGTAACGAAGACGGTCCTCCAAAAAGGCGGCAACCGCAATCTCATTGGCAGCATTTAAGGCTACAGTGGCAGCCTGTCCTTTTTCACTTGACTGCATGGCAAGTTTTAGGCATGGATAGCGTTCATAATCAGGATCTTTAAAAGTAAGTTCTCCTAAGGAAGCAAAGTCAAGAGCACCAACCCCCGAATGAATACGATCTGGGAAGCCTAAAGCGACCGCAATTGGAGTACGCATATCAGGTTTGCCCAACTGAGCCATGACTGCGCCATCAATATAGGAAACCATCGAATGAATAACCGACTGAGGATGAATAACCACTTTGATGTCGGCATCGGTGGCATTAAAAAGGTAACGTGCCTCAATAAACTCCAGTCCTTTATTCATCATCGTGGCAGAATCCACAGAGATTTTTGGGCCCATCGACCAGACGGGATGGGCAACCGCCTGCTTGGCAGTTACATGGCAAAGTTCTTCAAGTTTCTTATTGCGAAAAGGACCTCCAGAGCCGGTAAGCAGGATCTTATCAACCTTATGCTCTTTTAAATTACAGTACCCAAGATTAGTCTGAATGGCATAGGGCAGACTCTGGAAAATTGCACTATGCTCGCTATCCACAGGTAACACCCTAGCACCATATTTTCTGACCTCATCAAAAAACAGACGCCCTGACATTACTAAGGCTTCTTTATTGGCAAGCGCAATAGTACCCCCATTCTTAACGGCGGCAAGCAGAGGTTTTAAACCGGCAGCTCCTACGATGGCGCCAACCACAATATCAGCCTTAGGATCAGCAGCAAGTTCAATAACTCCTGATTCTCCCCGTAAAATCTCAACATCAAGATGCAGCGATAAGACTTTATCCTTTAACACTAACGCTGCCTGCTCATTGCTCAAAGCCACCTTTTTAGGTTTAAATTTTAGAATAATCTCGAGCATCTTCTCTACATTGCGTTGTGCACAGGCAGCATATAGAGAGAACTTCTCAGGATGACGGCTTAACACATCTAAAGTCGATGTACCTATCGAACCGGTAGCGCCTAAAAGAGTGATCGCTTTCATTTGAATATTTCTCCGCTTGCAATCCAGATGGTACTTAAAAAGATAGGAATCGCTGCCAATTGAGAGTCAATCCTGTCGAGCATACCTCCATGACCTGGGAAGATTTTTCCAGAATCCTTAATATTGACCAATCTTTTAAGCATACTTTCCATCAGATCACCTATCACCGAAAAAATGATAGTCATAATACA
>CACYBT010000243.1 GCA_902772715.1 uncultured Succinivibrio sp. | reverse complement strand
GAAAGTCATGGGATTTGAGCCAACACCGGTGGTAGCATAGGTTCTGCTCATATCCCTAAAAATATGAATGATTGTGATTAAAGAGTAAATTTTAGAAATGTGAAGTGAGGAGTAATATACTATACATTATGGCCGGCATTTTAGGTTGAAATAGAAAAATATTATTTCCACGGCATCCTGCCGTGGATGTTTAGTTTAAAGTAGTTTTTTTAATAGATTCTACAAGATCTATTGAAGCAAATTTCCCAGATTCCACCAAAGCCACAGCAACGGCTTCCTTACCAGCACTAGCATGACTCTTAATGGCCAGTCCATCTACTCCAAGCAAAATAGAACCATTGTACTGCCATGGTTGTAACCAATCAGGTCTTGCCAGTTTGGAGAAAAACTTCTGTATACCTTTGCCATTCAAAAAGGCATTAGCAACACCTTCTGCAGCCTTCAGAGCAACGTTACCGGTAAAACCATCAGTCACGATCACATCCGCATCATCGGTAAAAAGCTTGTCTGACTCGATAAAGCCATAGAAATTGATATTTTGGTCTTTTTCAATAAGATCACGAGCCTCTTTAACCAGTGAATTGCCTTTGTTACGCTCAGTCCCCACATTGAGGATTGAAACACGTGGAGTACTCTTATTGTATAGACTCTTGTAGGCTAACTGTCCCAGGAGAGCAAAATCACGCAGATCCTTAGGCGTACTTAACGCATTCGCCCCCAAATCAAGCATCAGCGAATATTTATCAACTCCAGCAGGAACTCTAGCACACAAAGCAGGTCTTAGTCCCCCGATAGTTCCGAGAAGATGACGGCACAAAGATACAAAGGGACCGGTACCGCCACTTGAAACAACCACCTGTGCCTTCTGTTCCTTAACCGCAAGGATAGCCTGACGCATAGAGGATAATGTATACCCCTCAAGTACCCTTCTTGGATCCTCATCCTGAGGAATACATTCAGGTGCATCTATAAACTCATAACGTTTGGGATCAATTTTTTCAACTGAGAGTGCCTGATTTAGCTTCTGCGTGCCAAAACACAATACCTTAAGATTCTGACACATCACTGTAGCAAAACGTACGGCACTGGCTACTGTTCTTTCATCAACATTGTCACCGCCGGTCCCATCTAGCGCAACTATAATTTCATTATTGTTCTTCACAGTCAAAAAGGGCCTAGAGACTTTGTCCCTAAGCCCTCTCCAAATTCAAATGATTACAATTTAATCTTTTTTAGCAGCCTTAATGCTTCTTAAGTACTCTCTCTTACTCTTCAGAGGAGCAGCTGGTGTTAAGTTAAGCTTCTCACCACGATAGTAACCATCCTTGGTCATATTGTGACGAATATGTACTTCTTCTGAAGTCTTATCAATTGATAGTCTCATTGCTGATAATGCATCATGAGAACGACGCATATCACGACGTGAACGGGACTTATGGTTCTGTTGAACAGCCATGCTGATTGTCTCCTAATTCTCTTAGTTGTTTTATGCGGAGAACTTTTACCCCGCTCTCAAACAATAAATATTATTAAAAACTCCTGCCAGTGGTTCGGACAACATCGACAGGTCACTGTAGCACTAAACGCGATATTATACTTAGAACAAAAAAAATTTCAAGCAAAAATCACACTTTTAGTGGACTTTCATAATAATATCTTAGTTTTCAAAAGGTTTTGAATTTAAGGAGCTATAAACCGTGCTCCTCCAACTTCTCTCAAGAGGAAGCAGACTTTTGGTCATTCACATTTGGCTTAATCAAAGGTGGCATACAGCACCATTATGCGTTGACTGATACCTAATACAGCAAAATACCCAAAATTTATCACGTTGGCTATATCCGCTAAAAAAACAGGATGTGACGGCGCCTTTAAAACCTCTAGGATTTAATTTTCCCTTTTAGCGCTTTTAGAGCTATAAAAGGATTGGCACATTCCTCTTGTGGTATGGAACCATAAACATGTACATACTCGTCGCCAAGACCGCAAACACTTGTGTCAACGTGAACAGGAGCGATAGGAATTTCCAAAAGCAGACAGTCCTCAAGATAGTCCTTGAGTTCAAACATACCGTGCTCGTTTAATGGTACTAAATCAAGCTTATCTACAAGTCTTAATGAGAGCGCTTTCTTTTCATCACAGGTGGACTTAAAACTAGCCTCAATTCGGGTATCAAAAGGCCGATTACAACGTTCACACATAAGTGTAACTCCACAACTTATAGAACCTTCAATGGTTCGCAATCCCTGCATATCGTAATAGAATCTAAAATCAGCATCTATAGGTGTGGAGATCTTTATGGCTTGTTCACTAAGACGAGTAAAATATGAAGGATTGAGGCTTACAGCATAATGAGCCTCACTCTGACAAAGTTTGTCAAAATCAACCTCATCATTAAAAGGCAGCTCGCCTTGATCAATTTTCTCATTCATATATATTCCTTTGAGTTATCGTAGTTTTTTACACTGCTCTTTAGCGGTAAGATATCCATTGGAAGTGCATGTGTTACAAGCATATTAGAATTATACGGTTATGTACACAAATCAGAAATATTTTATAAAACAAAAAATTGCTCGAAGGTAGTGGTTTATCGATACATAACGTCGTGAGTTTAATACTAAGAATTAGTTTTCACACTGGAAATTTCAGCATACGCGGCAATTAATATTAACATATGTAACTATTGAAGAGCTAAATCTCGATCATGCTCATGGGGAGTTCGAAAGTGACGGTGGTGATACCGTTAAACTTCTAGATTTTCTTGTAAGAAGACAGACCTTCTATAAGGTTGCATTCCATATTTCCAATCCTTTAAAAAATTAGTTTGCGGACAATTGTTGATTGCTACTGGCCTAACGAAAAAAAGACTCCCCAAAAAGAGACTGATAGGCAGAAGGTGACTATTTCAATAATACTTAAATACTTAGGATGAATACACCGCCTAATAAATGACTTTGAAAGCTTTTTGACATGTAGCATTCCATAAAAGGCTATAAAGTTTTTGTAAAAGGTCCGAAGTAAGTTATTTGAACTGATTTTAGCATATCAGAGTTTAAATTTTTGCCCCCATTAACTGGATGTTCGTTCTTGAAAAATTTACTGTGACGAACCTCAACTTTCCGTAAATAAAGGCTTGGTGATTTGTCTTTAAAAAAATCCACGTAG
>CACYBT010000242.1 GCA_902772715.1 uncultured Succinivibrio sp. | reverse complement strand
CATTTATTCTAGTTGTTTAGAAAAGATCTTGTTTGTGCTATGGGGATCTTTAGGAACGCCAATCCCACAGAATTAATTACAGAACCATAAAAAATAATATTATGTGCACATAATACTTGAAACCCGCTTTAAAGCGGGTCACAAATCATTTAAATTCAGGTATGATTACTGGTATTCACTCTCACCGCCACCTTTAATGGTGATCTTGGTTACGTTACCAGGGAATTCAAAGTAATCCTCATAACCACCCTCTGTGGATTCGACTCTAAGATCAAACTTGTTATAAGAGCCCTGAATGTTCACATCAATATAATTGCCTGCAGGGAGAACAGAACCTTCAGGAACCAGATTTTCTTCCCAGGAATTTGTACCACTGTCAGAGATATAAATACCACTTAAATCAGAAGAACTGCCATTTACAAGCGTCAGTGTACCGGCAAAAGCTCCAAAAGAAAACATCATGGCACAGGCCAGAGTGGTCATCTTAAGTTTATTCATAATATATTTACACCATTTGTTTCATAAACTAAACATCGATTACTTCTTAAAGAATCATCTAGGTACGGGATACTATCATATAGACTAAGGTTATAATCTGCTGAATATCCACTCAAAAATATTTTACTTTATTCTCCTGAAAAAAAAAGTGATGAAGATCGCTTAAATTTTAAAAAGGGTTGGAGTTGCATAATTTTCCCCATTATCGTGCATCTTTATTTCAAAAACGGTGCACACTCAACTAGTCTAATATGCTTTTATAAGACTACTACTCATTTGAGTTTTATTCTATAAATTAAACAAAAATCATCTCCTAAATTAAAGATAAAATTGTGATAGAATTTTTCTGTTATCTGTTTTTAACTTGCTTGCCATTATGATTGATTTTGAAAGTGAAAATGTAATTCCCTTCTCAACTGAAGAAGAAACCAAACCGTTCCCTTCTGATTCCAAACTTGGCGATTTGGCTTTTGTTGCTCTTGACAGTGTTAAAGACTATGTTTTTATTTCTGATAGTTTCAGTAAAAACATTATTTATATGAATAAGGCTTTACGTGAGGCTCTGCCTTTAAAGGAAGGTGTGCCTTTACGCTGCTATACCCTGTTTAGAAATAAGAGTACTCCATGCAAGAACTGTCGTAATCATTCCTGTTTTGGACATGGCTTTAACATCACTCATAACAGTCTTACTCTTGCAGATAAAACCTATATCTTAAAATCTACCCAGTTTAATAAAGATAATCGCCATTACACCATAAGTGTTGCTCAATATGTCGAGAATAATTCTCCTCTTTGTCCTAAAATTGAAAAGAATGAAGACCAGAATCTTGTGATTAGCAATATTTTAAAAAGCCTCCTTAAAAACAATGACTCCCCTAATTTACAGATTTTTTCTGCTCTTTCTTTTATTGGGCAGTTATCAGGAGCGGACAGTGTCTCTCTTTATGAGGAACGTCAGGTCGATTCACAGGTAAGTGAGAAATATCAGCGTTCGGCTTTTTGGTCATCACGTCGTGACGACGATATCTCAAATTCTCAGAATTTGAACCTTCCTGATAAATTTGTTGCCAATGCTTTTACTTATCAATGTGCTGGGCTTTATAAATCCTCTGACTTCAATGAGGATGAGGAATTAAAGTCACAGTTAAATGATCTGTCAATTGAAAGAGTGTATGCTTTTCCTGTTATACATCATTACAAAACCTTAGGAGTGCTATTTTTACGCAATTTAGACGAGTCTGAATTTGATAAAAATCAATCCGTCATGGATTTTATACTGAATTTTATCACTCTTATGCTCTACTCTAAACTCCAGACCATTGAACTTGATAAGACTCGCCATATCGATGAAATGACTGGTTTTAAAAACCGCAATGCTTTAACTCTTGATTTAAAATCCTTCACTCTTCTAAAGAATATCGGTGTTTTTGTAGTAAATATCAACGGACTGCAGAGAATTAACCAGACACATGGTTTTAAACAGGGAGATAATGTTATTATTCAGACTGGACAGCTGATTTCAGAACTTATGCAGATTAGCAATATTTATCGAACCAGTGGTGATGAATTTATGGCTATCTACCCTGATATAAGCGAATATCTGTTCAATCAGAAAATGGATGTACTGGTTGCGTTTCTTTCTAACAAGCATAGTTTCTCGTGTGCCATCGGTTTTGCCTATACCAAAGACGGACATAAACTTCTCGAAACCATGAAGAGTGCTGAAAACAGCATGATAAACAATAAAAAGCGTTATTATATCGAGCATCCTGTTAACAATCTATACGCTAACAAGGATGAATATGTGCTTGATATCATGTCGCCATCCTATATTCAAAAACTCATAGATAATCAGAATTTTATGGTCTACTATCAGCCTAAAATTAACCTTGAAACTGGTGTTTTAGCAGGAGCAGAAGCCTTAATACGCCTTAGCATCAATAATAAGTTGGTCTCGCCTGATGATTTTATACCGGCCATGGATGCCTCACACTTCACTTATATTGTGGATTTTTTTGTGCTGGAAAAAGTTTGCCGCACCATCAGTCATAGATTGACAAACAATCAGGCAGTCAGGCCAGTGTCTTGCAATTTCTCACGTCATACCTTTGTGATGCCTGATTTTTCAAGCCGTCTTATTAAGGTACTCAATCATTATCATGTTCCATTTGAGATGATAACCTTGGAGATTTCTGAGCAGTCAAGTACTACGTATCATAAAGAACTGATTGAAACCTGTGAAAGTCTCTATAAGAAAGGATTTAAAATTTCCATAGATGACTTTGGAGTGGCTCATGCCAATGTTTGGGATTTAGCCTCTCTGAAAATCAGTGAAGTAAAATTTGATAAAAAACTTATCGACTCATTATTGCTTTCTGACAACTCTAAAATCGTCACCATCCTTGATATGCTTATCACCATGTGTAACATGATGCAGATTAAAACTGTAGCCGAAGGTGTGGAAAAAGATTTACAAAAAGAGCTCTTAAAAAAATTAGGTTGTAATGAGCTGCAGGGATATCTTTTTAGTCGCCCTGTCGATGAAAAAACTTACTATGAGATGTTATAGGTTGCTCTTTTCAATTCACATCCATAAGCCTTTAATGTTTTTTGAACACATATTTAGTTTTGGAAAAAATATAACCCAGACTGCTTTAATGTAAACTGTTAATTTAATGTCCTCATATAATGTTCATGGTTTTGGTCTTGGTCAAGGGCGAGATTTCCAAAAATTTTTAACCATTGAATTGTATGATTTAGAATGCTTTTTTGAGAAGAACTGTATGCAGTGTAGATTAGCAAAAATGAGTGATATTGAGTTCATCATGAAAATATACGTAAGGGCTAGAGCTTTCATGGCTGAAAACGGAAATCCCCATCAGTGGGGAGACAATGACTGGCCTCCACAGGAACTTATAGAGTCCGATATTGCAAAATCTCAATGTTATGTTTGTGAACAAGCGGGAAAAATTGTTGGAGTTTTTGTGTATATCTTTGGTGTTGACTGTGAGTCTGACTATCTTACGATAACAGATGGAAAATGGTTTGATGATTCAGCCTATGGTGTAATTCATCGTCTTGCTACAGACGGAATTACCAGAGGTGTTGGTTCTTTTTGCATCAACTGGTGCTATGAGAAAGCAGGACATTTAAGAATTGATACTCATGCTGATAACAAACCGATGCAGGGGCTTATTCGAAAGCAAAACTTTGCTTACTGTGGCATTATTCATGTGGAAAATGATAATTATCCACGTCTTGCTTATGAAAAATCTGCTCTGACTGAAGTACCCTAAATAAACTCAAGTAAACAGTTAATTCTTTAAATTATTGAAAATTTTGGCTCTTCTCTAGTCTTAGTGGGTGAAAACTTACCATAGATTTTGTGTCCCCCCTTTACTTAATTAAATCCGAACTCATCTT
>CACYBT010000241.1 GCA_902772715.1 uncultured Succinivibrio sp. | reverse complement strand
CATACTAACCACAAGAAAGGAATAACATACAGCAACATTCAATAGGAACCGCCGTGATACGAGAACCGTACGTCCGGTGGTGTGGGAAGGAGAAAATTCTCCCTACCCGATTGTGCTAAAACTTAAGGCAAACTTTAAGAAAAATTCATGATGTGCTAAAAAAGAGCAAGAATAATTTGCTACAATTTAAGCAGTAATTCTTAGTTTAGGATATACATTTAAAAAGAGGAATTAAGGATAAGCCTGAGGGCTTTCTGAAATATATTATGATAGTACAGCCTAGAAATGTTATTAAGGAAGTTCCACTTGAAAAAGCCTACAGACTTCTGAATGTAGGGGGAACTGGTCTTGTCAGTGCTGCTTTTGAGGGTAAGGAAGATCTGATGCCGGCTACGTGGGTAGGCTCACTCGATATCTTTCCGTTCAAGGCCACCGCAGTTATTGATAAAAGTCATTTTACAAGAGAGCTTATGGAACAAAGCGGATTTTTTGCCATAAGTCTGCCTACTCTTGGTATTATTGAGGAGACCATGTATTTAGGTTCTGTCAGTATGCATAATGAACCTTTGAAGGTAAAAAAAAGCGGGGTCAGCATTTTTAAGTTTGACGGCTATGATATTCCGATGTGTCAGGGGTGTGCCGCCTATATGATTTTCAAACTCATTCCTGAAGAACATAATCAGAAGACCTATGATCTTTTTATCGGTGAGTGCGTGAAAGCCTTTGCAGATGAACGGGTTTTCGCCAATGGACACTGGCAGTTTGAGAAGGCTCCCCATGAATTAAGCACCATCCATTATGTGGCAGGCTCTCATTTTTATACTATCGGTAATGCCTACGATACTAAAATTTCCCTAGAGGACTAGATGATATGGGTATATTTAATCTTAATCTTGGTAAAAAGGTCATTGTATACCGTTCACGTGATGAAGCCGATTTTAATAAGGCCGTAGCTCTTTTAAAGGAGGCTGGAATTTACTGCTATCCTTTTGAAAGTGAGGATATGCCCACACTAGGCTGCGGAGCGCGTATCAATCCTGCCCGTATCGGTCGCACGAAAGGTGATTTTCCTGAGATTATATACCGTATTGAGGTTGGTATTGATGATGAGGAAAAAGCACGGGAGATCTTAAAGGACAAGGTGCTTAAGGTTATGGATCTCGGTCTTGGGATCTGATAAAAAAAGTCTATCGGTTTGATAGGCTTTTTTATGGGCGTTGGCTGTGGTTGAAATCCTAGCGCTGAGCATAGGATTTTGGGGCATGATTCAAAGGTCGATGGTCTTTATCATACGTTATTGCTTCGTAGTTCATCTTTTCGATAAGTTTGGCATACAGATCATTCCATGCTGAAAAATTTTCCTCTGCATTTTTGAGCAGCATCTCGTTAAAGGCTTTGGCATCAAGATCCATGGAAGCAGCAATAAGGGCCTGCGATTTATCTTCAAGATCTAAAGCAGTTCTCTTGACTTCTGGTGACAGTAAAGAATAATAACCCTTGGTAAGAGCAGATACCATGGAAATAACCCAGTAGAACTTGCTTTCATCATAGTTCTTACGGTTCACTCTACTGTAGAGTTTGGTGATGGGAGCCACGGGCAGCGGTACATAGACACTCTCGGCAGGAGAGGTGAGAGCAAGCCACGAGATCGGAGCCGGCATTTTATCATTGAACTGATTTATCCATATATAAGAAATGGCCGGCGTACTTATCACTCTTTCCTTGTCATAGTTACCATAGCCATAAGGCAGAGCAAAAAGGCCTCCGGTGTCTTTTTGGTTAAAGGCAAATTCTGTATTCTGATAGGTATCACGGTGCAACTCTTTGATATCGTTTAAGGTCAGAGGCTTATCTGGCTTTACTGAAAAAGGATAGATCTTAGTGTCGTAGCGCTCAGGCCAGGCAGGATAATGTGCAGAAGGGGCTACGAGACTCATGGCTCTCCATACCCGCCGCAGTGAGTAGTAAGGGTGGAAATTTTCCGTAGTATCTACTGATTTTAACCAGTCCAAATAACCGTTTTCATCGTAGACCGCCCACCCTAGCTCTTTGAAAAATTCAGTAAGATGCGGATTAAAGATCTGATCAGGATTATGCGGATCAAGACTTCTAATTCTAAACTGGTTGGCGGCGATAAAAAAATGTCCATCTGGGATTTTCTGGGCTGCCCAAAAAGAGTTCCTGCCAGAAGGATTAGGCATCATTTCAAGAACAAAAGCCTCTTCCTTGTCACCGATGATAAGGGTCTCTGCGGTACCCCATAAACCGTATTCATCAATGAGTTCACCGATGAGCCTGACGGCCTCACGTGCGGTTTTACAGCGCTCTAAAGCAACACGTCCTAGTTCAGATGAATAGAAGATGCCAGTACCGATATCAGGTTTTAAATAGCGTATGTGGGCCGAATTATCGGTGCATTCACCAAGCATGAGACCATGCTCATTGATGATGCCGTAGTTGCTGTCAAGATAGGCATAAGTATGCGCAACTTCAGGAATTTCTCCTAGAGGCTCAGTGATAGGTAGTCCTTCAAAACGGTAGTCAGGTCCACGTCCTTTGACATTAAGCCGCGGAGTGTAATAGCAATTGTAATCAGGCAGAGCCTCACTGGCACAGGCTGAAGGATAAACAGGACGCATTTCTCCAGGTTCATGGTCACGGGCTGGTACATATACCACAGAAGTGTCACCGGTGTATCCGTCGTTAGAATGAGTG
>CACYBT010000240.1 GCA_902772715.1 uncultured Succinivibrio sp. | reverse complement strand
GTTCACTCAGCTGTAGTCTCTTTAGGAACTACAGCTGCTCTAGTTCAAGACTAGACTCACTCCCGATCCGGGCAAGTCCTGCCCTTGTGGATTTTATTGTAGATGATGAGTTGCACTAATGCAACGACAATACCACATTAACTTTGCGCCTTATATCCCCGCCATAAAGGGCTGTTTTAAGGCGCCTTTTGATAAACAAACGAGATTACTCAAACATTAGTGTTTAACCAGTTTTTCCGATACCACAAGGTTATTTTCAATCAGATCTTTCAGTTTCGTCATTAACTCGATCATGAGTGGTTGTGAGAGAGATTTATTGGTTAACAATTTTTGGTTTAAATCACTCACAAGACTACGGGCTACTGCTCTATTTCGCCATTGAAAACTATCAAAACACTCATTCAAAATATTGATAAACTGCACAATAGATGCTTCAGGAGATAATTTAGGCAAAACCTCATGTAAATCGTCATAAATGTCTTTTAGGGCTTCAAAATCTTCGGCTTTTTGAGCGGCATTGATTTTTCTTTTGAATTTAGAAATTTCTTTTTTCATTTCATCCGCATTAGGAATGCCCATTGACATCAACGACTCATAATAACTAATGAGATCATTTGCGACAGAAGTCAAATATTCTACAGCATGATCCTTTCTGAATTTATCAATTTTAAGATAAGTCCTACGAATGTCATTGATGAGGATCATGCGACCTTCATCAGTATTTCCTTCTTTATCAATTCTCTTTTCAAAATCAGAAAAAATCTTCTGATAATCCTGATATTCGCTTTCATTAAAGCCTATATTTTCCTCAATGAGATCTAATTCTTTAAAAACCTGTTCAACCTTTTCATGTAAATCCTTCTGAGAAAGAGCCTGTCTTTTTGCCACATCAATGGTCTTCTCAATCTTGATGTTCTCATTACTCTCAGAATCTTTAAGGTTGACAACCAGAGTCAGAAACTGTGACTCATCTACTTTCAGCGCAACACTGATATCTGAAGCAGGATCTATATTGCTTGAGAAATCTTCTCCTGTTAAAACGACATCGAAAACATGATCACTTCCAATACAGTTAGAATCTGCCGCATCGTACTCACCCTGATAAATAGGTATGACTAACTTGGATTTCTTGTCTTTAGCCTTAATACCTTGCAACACATTTAAATTATCTATAAATCCTTCTGCAGGTAATGCCTGATTTTTTTCAAGGCCTTTTAAAGGAGTGAAAACATTAGCACTCCATGTAGTGTTGTAAACTTCTATGCCATACGAATAAGGCAGTACCGCATTTGAGAATTTCGACCCCTGAATAATGCTAAAATGATTTGGGTAGGAATCAATAATATTTCCCTTGTCATCAGTGAGAGTAATTGCAAAGTCATTGGAAAGATTCTTCACAAGTGGAATTTCAAAGACATTGCCGTCAGACTCGCATGGTGTTTTCCCAGAAGACCAGTGCGATGAAGTGATTTCAATGAAAAGTTGCTCATTTTGCTTATCCAGAAGTTTTGTGACAAAAGGGCTTTTCAAATAACTGATGGCTACGAATTCGCTGTCTGCGACGGTTGTGCTCTCATAAACAAGGTTTAACGATACCACGTTTTCAGCAGTCACTTCTTCTATTTCAGTATCCACTGTCTGAGCATACATGGCAGCACCTACTGAAACTGCCGTAAGTGGAGAAACATCAGTACGCAGATTAGGTGTAATTTCTGACTTTAATGCTTCTCTAAAAAGCGGAGAAAGAGTGGGGCCACCGACCAAGATTAAATCATCGATGCTCTCACAGGTAAGATTATTGCGGCTTATAAGATTGAGTGTCAGGTTAATGGCCTTTTTATACAAAGGATCACTTACAGATTTTAACATCTTACTATCTAGTACGAGATCAAGCTCTATAGAATTACCCTTATCATCCTCACCAAACTCATCCAAAGCCGAAACAAGGTGGTAGGAATTATTATCACTTAAAGCAATCTTTGCGGTTTCAGCATAATACTTGAGCGCATCCTGCAAGACAGATAACTTGGCAGGATCCTTAAGTATCGAGTCAATTTGATAATGTTCCTTAAGATAAGGCAGAAAAATCTCTTCAATAATGGCATAATCAATGTTTTTTCCACCTAAATAGTTATCGCCATCGGTATCTTTGACAACAATAATACCATCTTCAACCTTGAGGAGGGCCACATCAAAGGTACCTCCACCAAAATCAAACACAATCCAGTTGGCATCTTTGTTTGAGGTATTGACACCATAGGCTATCGCTGCTGCTACCGGCTCCTGAAGCAAGGTGCACTGTGGCATACCAGCAAGCACTGCCGCTCTTCTCGTAGCGGCTATCTGATCAGACTTAAACTT
>CACYBT010000239.1 GCA_902772715.1 uncultured Succinivibrio sp. | reverse complement strand
GATACATTAAAGACATTGCGTCATGATTAAATTAGAAAATATTCATAAGATTTATCAGTTAGATAAAAACAAATCCCTACATGCTCTAAAAGGGATAGATCTTGAAATCAAAAAAGGGGAGATTTTTGGTGTTATTGGTTTGTCTGGCGCCGGAAAATCAACACTCATTCGCATAATCAATATGCTGGAAATACCTACCAAGGGCAAAGTCTTCGTGGATGGTTTGGAACTGACTGCCTTAAATGATTCACAGTTGCGTCAAGTTCGAAGAAGTATGGGCATGATTTTTCAGCAGTTCAATCTGTTATCTTCTAAAACTGTTTTTGACAATGTTGCCTTTCCTTTAGAACTTGATAATTCCATAAGTAAAGAAGAAGTCAAATCAAAAGTCATGGAACTCTTAAGCATGGTTGAACTTGCGGATAAGGCTGATGTTTATCCTTCTCAACTCTCGGGCGGGCAGAAACAGCGTGTGGGTATAGCAAGAGCCTTGGCCACGAGCCCTAAGATCCTTTTGTGTGATGAAGCCACCTCTGCACTTGATCCGAAAACAACCAGTTCCATTTTGAGACTTCTGATGTCTCTTCGGGAAAAACTCAATTTGACAATTGTCATCATTACCCATCAGTTAGAGGTTATAAAGGAATGCTGTGATAGAGTGGCTGTTATTGATGGAGGACTTATCAGTGAACTTGGCACGACTATGGAAATATTTGCAGATCCAAAGAAGGAGCTGACTAAACGTCTTGTAAATGCTGTGGTTCGCAAAGACCTGCTTGATCTGCTTGAATATACCACACTTGATACGGAATATCATGAAGGTTCAAGAGTGTGGTATGAGGTTCTTTTTTTAGGTGATAGGGCTGAAGATCCCGTGATTGTGGATGTGGCAAAAAAGCAGAATGTTGACATCAGTATTATGGCAGGTCAGATAAATCATATTCAGAACAAACCACTTGGAATTCTGGTGATAGCCATATCCGGTAATCGAGAGCAGTTTGACAGCGTCTATGATGCCATAAAAGAGCGTGTTTTTAATATTAAATTGTTAGGCTATGAGAGATTAGGAGCCAATTGATGAACAGTTTTTTGATGGAATTAGGGCTATCCTCGTATACAGCCAAAGTCACCGAACTGCTTGTGGTGGGCAGTTTTGAAACCATGTATATGGTTTTAATTGCCACCCTGGTTTCAATTTTTTTTGGGGTACCTTTGGGGGTGATTTTACTTGTAACCTCCAAAGGTTATTTTTGGTACAACAAAACCTTCTATCAGGTGCTGGGAACCATCGTCAATGCCTTACGTTCCATACCTTTTATTATTCTGATGGTGGCAATAATACCGCTGACGAAATTGCTAGTGGGCACCAGTATCGGTACTACAGCGGCCATTGTCCCTTTAACCATCTCCACTATTCCTTTTTTGGGGCGTCTTGTAGAAACGTCATTGCGTACTGTTCCTTATGGACTTGTAGAGGCGGCACATTCCATGGGAGCAAGTCCAAGACACATTATTTTCAAAGTGCTTTTGCCTGAGGCCCTGCCGGAACTTATTCAAAATTTTACCCTCACCGTTATTGTCATCATTGGATGCTCGGCTATGGCTGGAACCATTGGTGGCGGTGGACTCGGTGATATTGCTATTCGCTATGGCTATCAGCGTTTTCAGGTGTCTATTATGGTTGCTACGGTAATCATTTTGGTGCTGATGGTGCAGTTAACCCAGGTATTTGGTGATTATCTGACCAAAAAAGTGGATCATCGCTAGGATGGTAACTTATAGGTATTAGTTATAACTGTATATTTGTAATAAGTATTACTCATCTGTTGAAATTATAATGCAAAAATAGCATATTAGGTACACTGATGATGATTAGTTAAATTTACAAAATGGAGATAATTTATGAAAAAACTAACTGTATTATTTGCTGCTTTATCCTTGGCTTGTGGAATTAATGCTCAAGGCAAGGAGGTAATAAGTGTTGGTTCCACTCCTGTGCCTCATGTGGAAATCCTTGAAGTGGTGAAGCCAATTTTAGAGAAACAGGGGATTGAACTTAAGATTGTGGAATTCAATGATTACATTCAGCCCAATCTTTCTGTAGCCGATGGCCAGTTAGACACCAATTATTTTCAGCATCGTCCTTATCTTGCTTCTTTTGTCAAGGATCATAAATCCGATCTGGTTGAGGTTGCAGGTGTTCATATTGAACCTATGGGCCTATATTCTAAAAAATTTAAATCCTTAGATGAGATTAAGGAGGGAGCAACAATTGCCATTCCTAATGATCCAACCAATGGTGCACGTGCTTTACTGCTGTTACAGAGCAACGGTTTGTTAACCTTGGATGATCCTAAAAACATTACTGCTACGCCTTTAGATATTAAGGAAAATAAGAAAAAACTGCAGTTTAAGGAACTTGAGGCCGCTCAGCTACCACGCTCTTTAGATGATGTTGATGCTGCAGTTATCAATACCAACTATGCAATTGCTGCTAAATTAAATCCTATCAAGGATTCTTTAGTGATTGAAAAGTCAGATTCACCATATGTGAATGTGCTTGTTGCTAACTCTAAATCTGCAAAAAAAGAAGGTGTCAAAGCCCTGGTCAACGCTTTGAAGAGTGATGAAGTCAAAAAATTCATCAATGATAAGTATCAAGGGGCAGTAGTTCCTGCATTTTAATTAAAATTTACGCCTGTAAATCGCAAGTCTACTTCGACTTATGTTTACAGGCAAATCCTTATTACTATATTCAAAATTGCTTGCCTTGCTCGTGTTATCGGACATTAAGCAGTAAATTTTTAGAAATTATTTTGGTCTTGAATTATATTAAATT
>CACYBT010000238.1 GCA_902772715.1 uncultured Succinivibrio sp. | reverse complement strand
TATCGGCATAACCGCCCTGTCCTTCCTGTATAAACTTTGCATCAATTTCTTTAGACATTAAAGTTCCTGTCCCTTATTTACTGTTTTTATGATTTTACCTAACACAGCATTCTGCTCCAGGTTAATTTTACCCGAACTGCCTGAAGTAGCATTATCAACCAACATTCCGTAGAAGGTTACAAGCCAGTCCATAAACCACTTTTTAGCATGATACTGCGGATCATAGGTATCCGGAAGCGTTGGGTAACCGGTAAACTCCTCTCGTGGAGCAAAGACTTCAAGACGCTTGCCATTAAAGTCAATTTCACGATCTGCGGCAGATATAGTCTTGTCATTAGGGTTCTTACCAAGCCAGGAGATAAAATCATTCAAGGCATTGATGGCAAAACTGGCCTGACGGCGGTTTTTCTGAGACTCATCACCGGTATATTTGGCTATTTCACGGAATTTATTCTCAATAACCTTGTTGATCTTAAGACGGGTTAGAGCCTCATCAAACTCATCTAACATCGCGGTAAATGACTGCGCTGGGAACATATAGTAGGAAGTAATATCCGACTTGTCAGCCTTGGCATGACAGTTGCTACTCCAAGCCTCAATGATACGTTCGACGTAGAAAGAAATGAAATCCTTCTCATGACTGTCATCATCTGCAGCATTTCCATCGCCACCCTTCATCACCTTGGATGGCGAATCAAAGAAACTGTCCGGATCAAGACTAATATCAAGATCGAGATCAAGATTCTCTTCGCTGACCTCGGCATTAGCCATTTCCTGGGTTTTTTCCATCTGAATAGCGTTGAATTTTTCCTTATACTCCTCAAAGCGACGTTCGGCATCATCCTTAAGATAAACTACCTGTTCGACGCCTAGTGTAAAACTATCCAGAAGTTCTGGGAAACGCTCACGAAATTTAGGATTATTAGAAAAATTCTTAATCTTCACAAAAAGCATCTTCTTCTTTTTGAGTTCATCTTCAAGATTGCCGGAACTAAAGAACTTACTTAAAAAGTCTAAAAGTTTCTGTCTTTCAATTTCAAGAGCATTGGATAACTGCCCTAGTTTGAGATTAGGATCGCACAGTGGTTTTAAGCAACGCTTGATGAGACCAATACCACCGTCATTTAATTTCATAAGTTCACTGTAGGCTAATTCCGGATTAGAAAAATGCTTTTTTACTAGGGCTGAATTTATGAAAGACTGATGCATCTTATCGCAGAGCTCGGTATCACGAATGGCAATTTCATTTGAACCCTCAAGATCCATCATGCCTTTCCATTCAATATTGATGTTACGCAAAAGAAACATATTGTTAAATGGAGAGGTTGGAGTCCAGTTTTCTACCCAGCGGGTAGTCTGACTGAAGGTAGAACCAAAGTGAGCCAAGAACTGACCTTCGATAACACTGTCCCAGATCTTGTCAATACTCTTGCCCTGCCCCATCTCAAAGGTTCTGTCTGACTTGGTCAGAATATAGAAAAGTGCGGTCTTGTCAGCGGAATTTACACGATCATTTGGGGTTTTACCGTGAGTAGAGGTAATCCACTCTTCAATCGCAAGAGGCAATCCTGGGATATTATCGGTTGTAGAGTTACACAAAAGAAGACTGGTTAACTCACGCTCATCTGAGTAACGTCTAAAGAGGTAGGAGACCTTACCTCTACGAAAGAACTGCTCAACAGGAGAGTCTGCCTTGCCTGAATGCAGATACTCCTTAAGATCGGTAGCCTCCAGACGGGCCTTGTAGCCAGGAAAGTCCAAAAGATCGGTATGATCAAAATAGTCAGCAGGTTTGTGCACCATAACCATGGTGATTTCAGCAACAATGGCTGTCAAATTTTTACGGGATATTTCTGAACACTTGCCAGAACGCGTCATAACCTGTACATTTGGTGAGGCCCCGCATTTAGAAAAATCCGTCTTGCCTAAGGTATCCACATCAATGATGCTGGCCTCACGAGGAACTAGGGCTTTCATAGAACAAAAGAGTTCCTCAGAAAATTCCAATTTTTCAAGATCGCTAACAAGTACCCGCAGCATATCGGTAAATTCTTCAATACCGTTCCAGATAATACTATATAAAGTGACTCGGTCATCTAAACCAAGTTTAGGCGCAAGTTCCACAGCGTCATCCCAGAACACTTCTTCTAAGCAGGCGGCACGTGTCTTGTCTCCAAATGAATTGGTGATGTATTCGCGCAGATTCTCCATGGCATCTATATCTATATGAGACTGCTGCGCACCGGCACGAGGTTTTAGTGCTGCAATTTTCTGACGGATTTCATCCTTATTGACAATTTCCTTATGAATGGCATCACAGAAAAAGGAGTTGGCAAAAATCTTCACTAACTCGGTCTCTGAGAGTAGCCTTACATAAACCGGATAATCCTTAGGTACATTCTGCGGCGAAGTAATTGTAAAGCGGGTTACAAGACCTGTGGACTCCTTACCGCCTGCAGGGTTGATTTCCTTTAGAAAATCGTGCTGTTCACCATTAAAATCGCAGAACACATCTCCTTTCTCATCTCGTGCCAGCGAGGATAAAAGATAGGACTTACCTGCCTGAGACGGGCCAAACACACCAGCACACATCTTACGTTTTGCAGCCTTAGCAATCTGTCTGAAGAAACGCGCCTCCTTTCTTAAATGGGCGGCTACACCATTTAGCGTTTTTCCGCTCTTGACCACGATTTCTTCATTATTCTTAACCCATACCTGAGCGTCTTTACATGCCTTCTCATAGATAGCGGCATCGTTTATAATCTGTTCCTTATCCATTCTGAAAACCTTCTAATTAGTTATACAACACACCGGTATCCATCCAGCAGCCCTTTTCCTCAATTTTGCTTAAGGTACTGAGTTTAATCTTAATCGGCTTGCCGCTAACCGGGGATTCGCCGTCACGTTCAAAAACTGAAACCTCTTCACCATAATCGATACTTGGCTGATAGAGTTTGTCCTTGAACATAGACTTCTCGAGGTCCCTATCATTAGGATCTGGAACCTTAAAGACCACACGCACCTTGTAAGGAGTCTTGCCTACAGACTTCTGACGATCTTCTTCGGTAGCAAAATCCATATACCAGCACTTGGTGGTCGTCCATCTGTCAGCCTCCAACTGACGAAAGCCAATGGAAATAGGAGCACTGAATTCCACAATCTTAGGAGGTATCTCTACATTGTTATTATTAATAAACCACACTTTGTCCTTAGAAAGAATACCCTGATTATCAAGTTCACCGATGAATCTGGCCGTATCCTTAAGTTTGAGACGACTTGAATTGAAGACAAAGCCCTCAAGGCAGTTTTCGGCCAGCTGACAGAGTACCGCGCCCATAACCACGGTGGTCTTTGGATCTTCAATATTACCGTCATTATCAGAGAATCGATACCAGGATCCCACCTTATAGCGGCGCATTGGAATCACACGGTTTGGATTTATGGCCATCATCTCGTAAATCTGACGAATAATCGCATTCCAGCAGGATGGACGACCAGTCAAGATCAGCGCATCACAGTCATAAGCATAGACAAGTTCACCCATGCTGTCTAAAGTACTTCCTAAAACACTGGATATGACCTTGTCAATATCGTTATAGGAAACACTTATAGTGAGATCAAGCACATCAACATCCAAATCAAAACGGTCACGAACCTCATTTTTGAAGAAATCTAGAACATCATCATTAGGATATTCATTAAAAGCCTTCTGATTTTTCTTTAGCTCTCTAGCCTCGGCGTAAGAAGCATCTTTTGGTTTAAAGAGAGACTTTATGGCAATGGAAAATTCACCTGAATCATCATGAAGATCTTTTTTCTCATAGGCTGCCAAAACAGCATAGGCTATTGGCATGGCCACCTGACGGATAAACTGCACCTTCATGTTCTGTACCCGCATATCGATACTCTTCTGCCCAAAGAGACTGCGGAAGACATCACTGCGGTTGGAGATATTAGTCTTGTCTTTAAGGATGCTTTCGGCAATACTCTTTAACACCAGCTGTGTGACAATGTTCTGTACCACATTATCGCCACCGACACTAAAGCCGTCGGTAATCTCCTGACGTGGAATAATACGGTTGGTAGAAGACGTGGAGTTAGCAAGCACAAAAGTAGTCACAGATATATCGGTAGTACCGCCACCGATATCTATCGTAGCCACGCGTAGTGAATACGGATCTTTATCCTCAACCTCCTTTAAAATCTCATCAGGAAGATTCTTGCGTTTTTTACCCATGGATTCAAAGAAAAGATGAGCATCATAGGCAAAATTGTGCTTAATTTCATTGTAGATATATACCAGCTGTGAACAGGTGGCCTCATCCCACTCGCATTTTACATCCGGATTGCAGCGGAAGTCATTGATAGGGCGACGACTTTCACCTTTCTTTACCTTACGCGAATAATCTTGATAGAAGTTCTTCCAGCCTAAAACATCCCACATCACCTCTACCGAGGCACGTCCCCAGGTGTTATAGATACATTTTTCCACATTTGGCATCCCAGGAGGCACCGTAAAGATAATATTGCTTAAGCGCCGAGGTCTGTCTGGATAACTGCGGGTATCACGTACAGCAGGGGAATTGACAGTAATGAGAGCCTGCTGAATGAGTTCCATAAAGAGAAACATCATCATGGAAGAACGGGCAAAACGTGGCTCCATGGCAAAACGCGACGGCTCATCACGGATTTCCTTGCCAAAAATATTGTGCAGATTAGAGGCAATAGGACTAAGTTTTGGTCGAGTCTGTCCTTCTTCTACAGGTTCAAAATATTTTTTGATTTCCTTTATAGATGAAATTGGAATACCGGTATTATTAACATAACGACAGAGGGCCAGTGAAGATACCAGTTCCTCATTATCATTGGTTAAAGACTTGTTAAAAAACCATAGATCCCTGCGCTCAAGATCCCATAGATAGCGTTTAGGACTACTCATGCCGGATGCGCCTTCGGCATTTACGGCAAGACCTGCAAGACGTGTTGCCTCAGGACCGGTACGTACGGGTGATGCAAACGAGAAGGCATTCTCACGCTCAGAACGATCAGAATACTCGCTTAGTCCCAACTCCGTCTTCGAGAATTCCACTCGGGTTTCAAAAGGTTCAGAGTACATGACATATGGCTTGGTCATATCACGTAACTGCAGACGATAACTGTCAAGGAGTGCTGATTCGGTGTTGTCGTCAGGCAGATGCTCTACAATAATACCTGTACTACGGGAATTACCGATATCCAAAACCAGATCGACATTAATAAAATGTCCGTCCCCCAAATTTTCGTCAACTCTTGAAATCCGGACCTTCTTATCGCCGATGATCTTGTGCAAAAGAGCAAGATAAACAAGGTAAGCGGCAAGATGTCCCAAATGCAGTTCTCCAGTATTTTTAGAGTCCTCATCCTCATCCTCGATATTGCAGCGCGGCATATTTTTTTGATGTTCTTTATTATCAAAATAGGCATCCCATACCGATTTTAACCATTCATTAACCCACTGTTCCATCAAAAATGGAGCATTGTCACGCTTCATATAGGCAAGAGAACACAGTGCACTCTCCCCGACATCGGTCTGATTCAAGGAGCAGTGCTTGTCAGCCTCATCCTCACTCACCTGCATGTCAAAACATACAACCAGTCGCCAGTTAAAAATACCCTGAGCGGTTTTCTCAGGATCTTCATCAGGAAGTTTGGTAAGATAGGCTCGAGCCCAGTTGGTAGGTCCGGCAACAAAGATAGGAGCACCGTCACTATGACGGTTATCGGTCTGTCGAAAAAAGGGGATTGGGATCCATTTATCTAAAAAAGCATCAATATGCTTGTCAGACTTGATAGTGCAGTACTCGTAAGGCTCTAGGACTTTGTTGGTTTCAGGAATAACTACCTCATCTTCCTCATTTTTCTTTAACTGATGCAGTTTAACATGTTTGAGAATTTCCTCTTCTATAATTTCACCGTTGTCTAGCTCCTCATGAAAATCCATGTTAATTCTCTTAACATTAGTCGAATTTACCTCAAAATCTAGAAACTGAGGCAATCCATAAGGAATAAGACTTATGGTTTCTTTATATTTAGGCATCGCAGTCATAAAAACATTTCTCCAAACTACTTATTTTGATCTTATAAATGGGGTATTTTTCCAGGTACTAGCGCTCGAACCATCACGAGCCTTACCAGAACAAACAGCACGATGACTATTGGTATCTTCATGACACACGATACTTTGTCCACTGTAGGAAGAATTACTCTGTTTGTTGTAAAAATCCGAAGTCACAAGACGCAACTCCTTTTTATTTTTATTGTAATTGGCAGACACCGAGGCTTTATAGGCCATCCCCGTTTTCTTTTCACGGATAATAGAGGTTCCTTTACCATTCTTGTCAAAGGAAAATTCAAGAATTACCGGCAAATTGGCATCACCATTGGTAAAAAGACCTGTGTTGCATGACCATTTGCCATTCAAAAAGTCTATGGAATTGGTATTGTCTGGCAAAGACAGAGCACTGTTCTCATTTTTAGGTTGCGAGGCACTAGGCTGAGGTTCCTTTGCAGCATCATCTTGTTTGTTATCTTGAGGTGAACTCTGCGTTAAGGCGGAGAGTAAATCCTCTGTGCTGTTATTCATAGCATCTGCTGATGGTTCACTTTGCGACTGTCCCTGGTCCTTACTTTCCGATGGAAGCGTCAGTTCCTCATATTTGGGATTATTCTTATCCGTGTTAAGTGAGTCGGCAGCAACTAATCTGCCATCTTCAAGACGCAACCAGCCATTGGAAACATTACACCTGATGTCCTTACTCTTATCTGCCTTACAGTCCATAAAAGTAGGATAATAGTCTTTTTCTCCACCAGTATAGGCGTCGGTTTTCACACGATAGGAACCATCAGGCATTTTTTGAGCCTCTGCCTTGGCACGAGCCTCACTCTTCTGTCCTTCCTTGATGGTAGAATATCCCTTACCATCCTTATCGAAATGAAAACCTAAACTTACCGCATCTCCATCGCTCTTG
>CACYBT010000237.1 GCA_902772715.1 uncultured Succinivibrio sp. | reverse complement strand
GATAAATTTCAGTATTCATCTGATGAAGTAGAATCGTTTAATGGTGCGAATTTCCTTGAAGCGATTGCGTGTAATGTGGATATTCGTGCAGGATTAAAAATGATTTTTAAGATTGTTCGTGATGAAGATATTCGTAATTATAATGTTTTATTAGATTTGCTCGAAGAAATGGGGCGTGATGATTTATGGATTATAGCTACAGAAAACCGTACATTAGCCGTAAGAGCTTATCTTGATGACCGTTGGAAATGGATGAAAGCAAAGGAAGAAAAAGAGGAAAGAATAAGGCGTGATAAATGGCGTGAAGCAGACCAAGAAATAGATTACCTTATGGGCGTCGAAAATATTGTAAAGAAAGATATAAATAACGCCTTAAATGATACCAATAACACACCACCAAAATGGGATGTAATGAGGGATATAATTATAGCTGATTTAGTAGATGCAGGATACTCCAATATTTCATTGGATGAATATATGGAAAAACGGCATATAGATTTGCGTAAGAAATATAATGAGGATACTGGTTGGGATTGTGTTAATGGTAAAAACTGGGCTAATAATGATACTTTAAAAAAGGACTAAAAAAGGCAATAAAAAAGGCGTGATGTATATCACGCCTTTTTGTTATTAAGGCTCAATAATAGTGCCTTCTTGAGATTGCTGTTTACTTTCTTTTTTAGGCTCTTTTTTTACCTCATTTGTTGCTTTCTTTGTATCTTTTTTAGGCTCGCTTTCAGGCTTATGTGTAGGCTTACCTGTTTTCATATCCCAAAGGTTATTAGGGTTCTTTTCATTCCAGCGTTTTGTGTTATAATCAATGCTAATTCTGCGTGCTTTTATTTCCGCATCAATGCGTGCTATTTCGGCTAATAAATCAGCCTTTCTTTCTTCCATTGCTTTGACCTTTTTGCAGTCAATTTCAAGCCTTTTTTGCATGCTAATTCCACTCATATTAAATACCTCCATTTATGATTATATAGTGTGGGCTAATCTTTACTATATAATAGCATCAAAAAAAGGATATTGTCAAGGGGTTTTTAGTAGTATAGTAAGGCGAACATTTTCCTATAAATTAGGCTATACTTGTATAGGGTAATTTATAACTAATAGATACCCCGAAAGGGGTATTATTAGGGGTTGTTTGTACGGAACGAACAAACGGAAAAAGTGAGCCTGAAAGCTTATTTCCCTTATCGGGAAAAACTGGTGTAAAAGTTAGTGCCGATACGGGCAATAAAATAGGCTTTTCAAGCGGTTACGCTTGCTCGTTGAATGTTTGTTGAGGCTGAAAGCCTTGACAAACATTCATAAGAGTCTATGAACCTAAAAAATTTTAGGTATAACAATGATATAATCTGTTATAATCAGGTAAAGAGGTGATATTATGAAGTTTGGAAAAACTTATACAGTAACACATGATAAAGTTTTTAATTATGTACATGATATGCGTCTTTGGCGTAATGATGAGGATTGGGCTGATAATGTCGACAGAGAACGCACAAAAAATAATATTATCTTTAAAAATCAAACTTTAGAGGAAACTTATAATGAAATTTTTAAAGATGTTATTGATGAGTATAACACAAAACAAGAACGCAATGACCGTAAAAAACGCAATGACCGTAAAATGTCCGTAAAACAATATCTAAAAGATATAATTAAAAATCAGGATAGAAAAAATGCTGTAAAACCTGCTTATCAGATATTGTTTGAGGTTGGCGATGTATTAGATACTGGTTATAAGTATGCTCCAGAAGATGCAAAGGAAGCAGAAAAAATTTTAAAAGAATATTATAATGGATTTGTCAAACGCAATAAAAATCTTAAAATCGCATGGTCGGGGCTTCATGCCGATGAGGAAAAACCTCATGGTTTTTTAACTTTTGTGCCAATCGGTTTTGGATACAAGAAAGGATTGGCGATTCAGGTTAGTTTAAGTCGTGCATTGGCTCAACAAGGATTTTGTGACGATACAGTAAAAGGTGCTGATGGAAAAAAATATTCAGGATTTGATAAATGGATTGCATCAGAGCGTGCAGAATTAAAACGGATTTGTGTAGAGCATGGAATTAATGCGATTGAAAAAAATGACCCGAAAAGGAAAAAGTTAACGCAACAGGAATATTACAGTTTTATGTCTGCTTTAAATTGTACTGCGGAAGAAATGACACAAGAAGAACTCCATAAAGTTTTAGAAAAACCATTACAGAAGCTCCAAAAGCCTGAAAAAGGCATGTTTGGATATTCAAGTGCTGATGTTGAAGCTCTTTGGAATTCATACAATCAATTAGGCAGGCGGTGTTTAGCAGCGGAAAACCTTAATGCTCGTACTGGTGTGAATGATGCTTATCTTCAACAGGAACAAATAGAGGATTTAAAAAAACGCCTGGACAAGGCACTTGCCCAGGCTGATGGATTTCGTGATGTAATAAAAAGCCTCCGTAAGGATGTTAATACGCTTGTAGAAGGATTATCTGCTCGGGGGGTAAGGGAAGTATCGAACCAGCTCCAAAACGATGGCTACGGGGCAAAATTGGCACAAAAAAGAGTATCTCAATTAGATAAGCTTGCTTTAAGAAAAGCGACGCTAAAAACAAAAGGTATAGATGAAAATACTAAAAACTTTAGTAGAACAAAGTAAAATTTGTTTTGTAAAATTAAGCGTTTTTTAAGAGACGCCTATTGGGGGGACTACGACACCCCCAATAGGCGTCCAATGTCCAAGAATTTTTTTAGAGGCTTTTAATCCAGTATTCATGCTGGATTAAAGCTATTTTTATTCTTGGAAATAAAATTTTTCTTTTTTGTGTAATGACAGTAGACATTTGTTTTGGGGTTTCGTGAAAAATAAATAAAAAACATGGACCTTGCAATCAAGGTCCATGTGTGGTATACTTATATGCAGGCAAGGCTATGGGTACTGGCAATACCCAACAGCATAACGCCAAGCATGGGGGTCATGCGACATTATCCTGCGTAATTAGTATAGCATGAGATAATCTAAAAATCAATAGTGTTTTTATGCAGAATTTCCCCCAAGCTGGCACAATATATGCCTTTAGGGGGATTTTTTATGGCTAAAAATAGTAAAGAAGTACAAAAAAGAGCTGATGCGAAGCGTGCACAAGATACGGCGGAAAATTGGGAAATGATTGTATATCCTGAAAGTGCTCCTGATGATTGGAAAAATATTCTTCGTGGGCTTCATGTTCCTATGTTTATTAGTCCTTTGCATGATAAAGATGTTCATGAGGATGGAACACAAAAGAAACCGCATTGGCATGTAATTTTAATGTTTGGTGCTAAAAAGAGTAAGGCACAAATGAAACAGATTACCGGACAGCTTAATACAGTTGACCCGATAAGGGTGCAAAGGCTTTCCGGTGCCGTTAGATATCTTATTCATAAGGATGACCCAGATAAATTTCAGTATTCATCTGATGAAGTAGAATCGTTTAATGGTGCGAATTTCCTTGAAGCGATTGCGTGTAATGTGGATATTCGT
>CACYBT010000236.1 GCA_902772715.1 uncultured Succinivibrio sp. | reverse complement strand
ATTTAGGATTATAAGATATTTTGGAGGAATAGCAAATGGGAAGAATGCAACGTCTTGAGTGGATTTTAATTGCCATTCTGGTGCTTGATATTATTGATGTTGGAAGCAAATTATTGGAGAAATTACTATGACAGAAAATAAATCATGGGGTGGTAAACGCACTGGTGCCGGACGTAAAGTAGGAACCACCATAGATCCCGCACTCAGGAAGGATCATCGTATAATCGTCATGTGTACAAAAACACAGAATGATAAGATTGCTGAACTGGCAAAAGCAGAGGGTTTAACTCCCAGTGCTTATATCCTTAGGAAAGTGTTGGGGTAGTAAAATCAGTCTTAAGAATGTAGCAGATTCGACAGCTTAGGCTGTCTTTTTTTATTCTATTATAACGTTTTTTATTTGCCTTTATAACACTTTTGTGTTATAATATAAATATAGAAGTTAAGGTAATCCCACCTTAACAAGAACAGAGGAGAACTAATGAAAAGAAAGGTTTTGGAAAAAACCTTAAAGGAATTAGGATGTCAATTCCTTAGCCATAGCGGAAATCATGATCGCTGGGTAACGAAAAACGGCAAATTTTTATGGATACCCAGACATGCAGATATAAATGAGTTTACCGCTAAAGCAATTATAAAACAGGCATCCAAATAAATCAAAGGCCCTCTAAAAATAGGGCCTGCTTTTACAGTGTTACTTAACAAGGATAAATTATATGGATATTAATCAATTTAAATTCTATCCTGTGAGAATAATAGAGAATCCTGATAAGACTTATACCATTCAAACGTGTAACTGGGAAGGTGCTATCAGTGAAGCCGAAACTCTTGAAGAGGCGCAGGAAATGGCAAAAGTTCTAGTTACAGATGTGATTAATTCTTTGTTTGAGGATAATACTCCTATACCAGGTGCAGTTAAGGCAAAAAAAGGTGATTTTATTGTTGAGTTGCCTTTAGATGCTGCATTGAAAATTGCTTTAAGAAATATCATGATTGAAGAAAGATACAGAAAAGCAGATCTTGCAAAAGGTCTAGGTGTTCCCCCTCAGAGAATGAGTACATTTTTAAGCTTAAAGAAATCAACAAAATTAGACTTTTTAGAAAAGGCATTTGCTTTTATGAAAAGACCTATTTCAATTACAGCTTAACTGAAGTATGTTATCTGTAGTCGGAGGGTTGGAGCATCTGACCTCTTAGGTGGGCAACCAATCTTTGAGCGCGTATATTTTAAGGAAAGTGTTGGGGTAGTAAAAAGAGCCGTCGAGAGGCGGCCATAAAATAATCCCAATATTTCTCCCTGAGGGACATTATTGCTCTTTGAAGAAAATAAAAAACCTCGCAATAAATTCTTACGAGATCTCCTTTTAATTTTAGTTGCGACTATCAAAGTTGTAAATGTTTTGGGTGGAGAATTACACACGCTATTATACATTTTTTCTGTACGCAACTCACTCAAAAGGTCTTGTTCCCAGACGAGCTACAACTCTACCAATCAGTTTAATCATGTTTAGTTTCTCCCCCTCAATCTGATCATCGGAAAAATCTTTATTCTCGCTCCTGATAATGAGACTTCCGTCTAACTTACGGTACAATCTTTTAATGCGCGCTGCCCCTTCAACGCATATGGCATAAATCTTTCCATCTTTGATATTGCGCAGATCATTCTGAGAGGTGTCAACTATCACATACTCTCCCTCATAAATAAGAGGGATCATGCTATCGCCCTCTACTCTGAAGCATATACATTTTCTAGCATCAATATGATGATTATCGAAAAAGTCCTTTTTTAGATTAATAAGTTCTCCACTTTGTTCTTCTTCTATAGTTGGTTCACATCCATAGCCTGCTTGGAATGTAACCTTACTTAGAAAAACCTTAACGTATTGGGATGTATTGGAATTAGATAGTTCATCTGATTCTAGTTCAGGTTGCCCTCTGCCCGTAACAAGCCAGTCCATATTAAGTTTTAATTCTTTTGCTAACCTTAAAGCCACCTCAGACTTTAGCTTCTTTGTTTTTCCTGATGCCCAGTCATTGACAGATGGCTGTTTTACACCACCAGCACGGGCCAAATCAGAATCTTTAAGTTGTTTTGTATTCTTTAACCATTTAATTCGACTAGATAAGGTAGACATATCAGACATATTAGAACTCCTTATATCTAAGTTAGGGTTTCCTATTAAATTTTAGTAAATTTTTACTTGATTTTAACTATTAGGAGTACCTATAATAAATTATAGAATAATAAAGGAGAACCTATGATATCTTTAGAACAAATCTTTATGCAAAATAAAGGTAAACTCAAAAATTCTTCGATAGAAGTTGCTTTTGCAATTATTGAAGAATTAGGTGGTATTACCGAGGTTGCACGATTAACCGGTATTAAGGCATCATCTGTTGCTGATTGGAAGAAATACGGCATTCCTGGAGGGCGTCTTATCTATCTTATGATGATACGTCCTAATCTTAAGGTCTGGAATAACGTTAAATTGTCCTCTTAGGAGAAGTCTATGGAAGCAGCAGAGAACACATCTATTTATATTCCAGATGACCTATATGCTCTTGATATTCCTCCTGCAGCATTCAAGGTCTTAACAAAACTGGCCACATACAAGGACGGCTTCTTTTCT
>CACYBT010000235.1 GCA_902772715.1 uncultured Succinivibrio sp. | reverse complement strand
TAGCCGGTACCGTAACCACCACTGCCGAAAAATTTTCCTTGGTAAGACTTTTTAGCTGTTTTAAAACTTCCGCACTCAGCTCTTCTGAGGTGAAATCTTTTTTGGCATTTTGACTGTGATATTTCTTATCAAGTCCCATGGTGCGCTTAAATTCAATAAAACTGTTCTGGGCATTCTTCCAGTTTTTGGTAGCACGTGATCTTTCATCTCGCAGAAAATTATAAGCAGTGTCACCCACCGCAGTCTGTTTTTTATTGATGAAAGCCACACATGATGGCATTGTTTCCTTTTTTGAATCTGTTTGATAAATAACAGCCTTGCCCTCATCAATAGAACAGATGGACGAATTGGTTGTTCCAAGATCAATACCGAATTTAACTTTAGTTTTAATCATGATTGCATCTCATATTGAATAATATTTTACTTTGTTAATTGAACGCTGTACATTCTTACCAATGCCAAGAAAAATGTTTAATCTAGGTTACTGTTTTCATCACTATCATCCATATTCTGAGTAACGGTAACCTCTGCTAACTGGATCATTTCCCCATTATAATATATTGCAGGTTTCTGTACATTGGTGATAATTCTTGAGCCCCTAGGTACGGTATCGGAATTTACGAAATTTACATTTATATTAAGTCCGTCCTGATACACTGAATTGATAAGTACCGGAACCTCATAACCAAAATTTTTCAACTCTGTAACCAGTTGTTCTGAAGCATATTTTAACTGTTTTAGACCTTTGGTACTTTCATCCATATGCAAAAATGTCATCTGCATAAAAGAAATTTTGTTGATAAATAGTTTTGCCAGATCGTGAATCTTATTTTTCTCCCTGGAATTTGCTTCAACAAGTTCGGGCAGCGATTTTGAAATTTTATTTAAAACAAGAAGAATGGCGTCCATAGAAGATGAATCATCTTCAAATTTGGAAAGCACTTTTTCCTCAATAAGATAATCGACATTATTTAAAAGATCTTCTTTTAAGGCGAAGGCATGGTTAGTTATTTTTTCTTCAAAATTCTCATTTGCCTTTCTGTAAAGACTGGCCGACACCTTAAGATTTTCTTTAATTTTTCTGTTTAAGGAAAAACACATACCCAAAAGAAAAACAGTACAAAAAAAAAGTACCAAAACCGCAACCATTAACCAAAGATTTAGAGCTATCTGATTGTCAATTAAAAAACTCATAATATTTCCTATTCAATAATGTCTATCTTCTGTTGTTTCGTCTGGCCTTTCTTTTTTGTTGCTTTTGTTTCTTGGTCAATTTTTTTCTGACATTATGTTTCTTATTATTGCAAGGCGCGGAGTTATCAGCAAACACTGGCATATCTTTAAAATAATAATCACTGTCATCAAAGTCATCATCATCCTCAAAACTATCGTCCAGTTCATAATAACTCTCGGAGTTATCGTCTGTATCATCATTCTCAAAGTAAGAGCCAGTTTCACTCTTCATAATATGTTTAAGTCTTTGAAGTTCTTTTTTATAATTGTATGTACAGTTCAACTCCATTTCCTTCTTTTTTATGCTACTTACAGAATCATAGTTCATGGCATTTTTAAAAAAATCCTTAACGCCTTCGTGATCACAAGCATCAAAATACTCTGTTATGTAAGAAGGAAACGCTTTTACGTGATATTTTGTGATAAGCCTGAGTATCACCATTAAGAATTGTGAGATAAGCAAATAGTTAAAAGAGATACCAGGCTCACGAATGATTAGATAAAAGGCATATCTTGCAACCACAATCTCGTTGCTAATGAAAGTTTCATCAGGTTTAAGCAAACTACACAAACACTCGATAAAACGGATATCAAACTCATCAAACTTATTAAAATATTTTTTGATAAGTTCTCGACACGATAATGGAATACCTGGCTTCTTGACGACTAATATTCTATCTATCACAAGGGCAATAGCAAAAAGCCATTTTACATGTTCAAAGCAGTTAACGTAGCCACTTTGCTTAAACTTGGCATCAAATCTACTGCAAAAGATTAGAAGATCTATAACATCCTTATTATCAAAAATAAAATCATTTAGAATATCACTAAATTTTTCATTAGGACCTACTCCGCATATAGCTGCGACATAGATTCTAATATTTTTTAATAACACATTGGTTAAGAGCTTTTTTGCTCCCTCAGATATATCGGAATCCAAGATGTCAGAATAGGCAATTAAGCAATTTTCAAGATTACCAGAAACTATCCGTAAAAGCGGTTCATTAAAATATACGCCTAAATGATCTGAGAATATCTTCTGAATAAGATTAGGTTTATTAACATATTTTACAACCTTATCTTTAATTTTATATAAGTTATTGGTTAAATCCTGAAGGCTTTTTCTGTTTGCTGCAGGAAAGATTTTATATTCAAGCTCGGTTAGATTGGATTCCTTTGCAAATTTCAACTCAAACTCAATGTCAGCCATCATCACGTCTACTGATTCACGCTCATCCTTGTTTTTTAAATCAAGAAAATCAAAAATGGTCTTGAATTTATGCAGTACATTTTCAAGATATGCAGGATGCTGCAGCCATCGACCACCTAGCATCAGGTTGTCAAAACATTCAACAATAACTTGGAGGGAAAAATTACATAACTTTTGATAAAAACTCGACTCTTTGAATTCACTTGAATTTTGAAGAGTGCTGAAAGAAGAACAAAAACTATCAAAATCATCCATAAATCCAGACAGGGTCTTCATTGACATTCCGTATTGGCCCTTATCTCGCACTATGCCGAAATCATTTTGAATTTCTAAAAGGCCAGTCTCCAGCTTTTGAAGAATATTTCTGTCAATAGGCTTGACACTACTTCCTTGTGTTGCAGTCTTAACTGAATAATCAATACTACCGTTCTCGCTAACGAATCTGTCTATAATTTTTTTGAAATCACTGGCAGAAATTTCAACCTGAGTACCATCGAAGAGCATGTTTTTAAAGGCAGTAAGCAACTCAACATCATTTGAAATTTTATTGATGAGATTAAAATACTCGCTATCCTCACCTAAAAGATATGAGCACAATGCAGCATTGACGCGATTGGAAATATCAGTATTTTTAGTTTTGAGAAATTGAGACTTTGCTTTTTTTAGGTTACCGGTTCTCAGAAGATCTAAGCCCTGTGTATCAGTCCCATTCGTTTTACAAAACCATGTTAGAGCACTCAAAACCCTATTCGATACATTTAAAAGAAAACTTTCAGCAGATTTTAAATCATCAATGTTACGTTCCACGGGAGGAAGAAATTCATTAAAATCACATTCAAACAAAGGAGTCTTTTTTACAGAAAGAAAAGCCTTAATCTTGCTAAAATTACTTTTAATATCTTTTAAAGATGCGTTAGCATATACACCCAATAAACGGTAAGGATTACCAATAATCTTTGATTTCATAAAAAAAATTTCCATCAAGCATATCTAAAGAATTCGTATGATTTTAACAAATATGCAAAAAAAAACGTATGAAATTTTAAAGCCGTAAACAGATCTGCTTACTGTTCACAGTCTATAAAAAGTTATCCTCAAAATTAAAGACTGTTTTTTCTTACCGAATTTGCCACCTGTAATGTAGGGTACAACCATATCTGTCAGATTTCTAACAATTCTATCATAATCAAGTCTTGATTTATTTTATCTAATCATCAATTTTCTTCGATTTTTATC
>CACYBT010000234.1 GCA_902772715.1 uncultured Succinivibrio sp. | reverse complement strand
TACCACCAAACTTATCGGCTTTGATATAGACATTATCAATGCCATCTGTGAGACTCAGGGCTACAAGGCTCAGGTCAGCAGCATGGGATTTGATGCACAGATACCAGCAATCCTCACTCACCAGACGGATATTGCGATCTCAGGATTTACCATCACCAAGGAACGAGCAAAAATGGTAGCCTTCTCTGAGCCATACTATGATGCCGGTCTTGGGGCTCTTATCTCACCTAAGCACGTTGATAAAATCAAAAGCAAGGATGATCTCCACGACATTACTGTCTGTGCACAAATAGGAACTTCCGGTGCCATGTTTGCACAGAAACTCAGTGGAGCCGATGTCAAACAGTTTAATACTTCAGCCGATGCCTTCTTAGAGTTAGAAAAAGGATCCTGTGAAGTTGTGATAAGCGATAAACCGGTTATTGAATACTATGTCAACACTTCGGGCAAAACTAATCTTAAGATGCTTAAAGAACAGCTAACTGTAGAGCAGTACGGCATTGTTTCTGCAAAAGACCGTCAGGAAATCACTACCATGATAGCCGAAGGACTTAAAAAGATTAGAGAAGACGGCACCTACGATAAAATTTACAAGAAATGGTTTGGTGAGGCCAAGTAATTGTAAAATACCAAAGCATCCCGCTGGGAATTAGAGCCTAACGGGATTTTTTTTAGCATTGTGATGCAACAGCTATTTCTAGCACTTAAAGAAACTGCGCAGCTCTTCAATCCTTTTGTGACCTCGGCTTTCAAGAAAATCTAAAACAGCCTTAGGACTGCGATTGATGATCTGCTCCTCTTTAATGTTTCCTTCCTTTAAAATCTCCTTAATACTCTCAAAATTGGCAATGTAATAGCAAATATGCGCATCTGAACCCAAGGAAATGATATTGCCGATTTTTCCTGCAAGCCTTGCAATCTCCTTACAGTTTTGCGTCGAACCCATACGAGTATTAATATCTGAAGATGAATTGATTTCAATGGCTACATGGTGTTCCTTAGCATACAGCAGCATCTCCTCGTAACAGCATGGATAACGTACATCTCCTGGATGAGTAATCACATCCACCCGCGCATCATCCATCAGTTTTTTGTAGGCTAAGGTATGCCGTTCAATATCCATTGGTGCCGTGCAGGGATGAAAACCGGCCAGAATGATATCCAGCATCGGTAAAGCCCGTAGTGGCACGTCCACTGAACCGTCATTTCTGATATTCGCTTCGATACCTCGCAGTACTGCTACACCCTCGCATACTCTTGGCACAACCTTAAGATTGTGAAAATGCCAGGGATGGGCTCCATCTTCAAGATCAGGCCCATGATCGGTACAGGCTATCATGGATATGTGATGCTCCCTAGCATAATGGATATTTTCCACGATGGTACTGTAGGCATGATCACTTGAAAGTGTGTGCGTATGTAAATCAATATTAAAATCCTGCATGTAATCCTCCACAACTTTCCCTGTTTCAATCTATGACCGGTACCCAGTTCCTGCAATGATAAGCATCAAAACACATTTTTATCTGCTCATATGACGAAGTATGTACCCTAAGCTCATTGACAGGCAGCTCTTCAAAAGCAAAAAAACGACGTTCTGAAGTCTCAGTGTTGTCCATAAGGCCTCCTTCGCCGACAAGACAAATCATAAATGAGGCTAGAATATGAAAAGGCTGATCGCTGACATTCCATTTGCGCTTATCCAAAATGCCCACTAACTTTATCGGTCTTACAATCATGCCGGCTTCCTCACGTACCTCCTTGATAGTATTAGAAACCAGAGACTCCGCTTCATCACACCAGCCGCCAGGCAGAGACCATAAATGCTTCTGCTTCTCGTATACCAAAAGAATTTCCCCTCTCTCATTGAAGACCGCAGCACGTGTGTCAAATTTAGGTGTCGTATAACCTCTCTCAAGGGCAAAAACCTCCCTAATCTTCTCAAGAGGTTCATAACTCATGGTCGCAAGAATTTCCTTAGAGATATCGCCTAAACGTTCAAAGCGTTCCTTATCAAAAGCATTGGTGGTATAGGTAAGACCTATCTGTGCCAGGCCGCCGATTTCCTTGGCCCAGCGATACCACTGATAATTAAGGCTGTTCACACTAAAAGTTGCCCCGACTATATCCCATGGATTCAAAAAGTAGTGAGCACAGTTTAAGGTATGATTAATCCGACTGCCCCACACTGCAAGACCAAAATCCACGCCACTGTCACGCGCGCACAAAAAATCTGACTCAGTATCACCGACATAAAGGATCTCCTCCCTTGTGGCTCCGGTAAGTTCCATGTACTTGCGAATTGACTCGCCGCTAGGTTTGGGATTATCAACATCCGAAGCACAGACAACATATGGAAAATATGGCTTTAAGCAGGTAGGATGTGGTGAGACAATATCATCCAGAACCTCATTGTAGTCATAGGTGCGAGAGGTTATGATGCCAAGCCTTATGCCTTTTTTATAGAGATAGTCAATTACCCCCATTACGCCCTCATATGGATGGATATTACTCTGATAATCCTTAAGTTTATCCACCCACAGCCGCGTCAGTTCTTCATCATCATAGGTATCAAGACCTAAGGCAATCTTAGTTTCCTTAACCGTAGTCCCCATAAAACGGATCAAACTCTCATAGTTTTCGGTGGTATCAGGCTTTAGTACTTTTAAAACCGCAAGCAAAGTGCTCATATAGGTATATTCTGTATCAAAGATGGTGCCATCAAGATCAAAGAGAATATGTTGATAATGAGTTATCATGTTAACCTCAATAAAATTTACCGTCTGTTAGACTATCCTTATGTCTACCACCACGATGCTGTTCAGATGAAATTTAAAAACTAACTGATAGTTAAAGATTTTAAGTGTATACATTTTCTTGTCATTCTCATCCTTGTACGCCGGCCGCGGATCCTGGGAAAGACACTCTAAAACAGCATAAAAACGCTCCTCTCCCTCCCGACGCAGTCTCTGCTCCAGATCATTTTCAAATATAACCTGAACCTTATGTGGCTTCGCGCTTGCAAAACCGCTCTGCGCCAAAGGAATGGCATCATTAAAGGCAATATATGGTTTAATATCAAGGATCGGTGTCTTATCAACAAGATCAACGCCACTCACCTCAAGATGAGTCCTACCATGTACAGTAACAATCTTGTCCAGAGTGACAATCGATAGTCCCAAAAGATTCGGCCTAAAGGGCGAGCGCGTAGCAAAAACTCCGGCAGTAGCGTTACCTCCAAGGCGTGGAGGGCGCACCCGCGGTTTGAAGTTTTCATAGGCAATTAGATTAAAGCGAAACAATACATGCAGATGAGAAAATCCCTCAAGACCGCTGAAGGCCTCCGCATCATCATAGGGCGAGAAAAACTCAATATGTCCTTTGACATGTGTAGCAAGACGCGGCTGCCTAGGCACCCCGAACTTTTCTACAAAAGGAGTTCTGATGATGCCTATAGGTCTTAAGGTGTATTCCTCACTTGCGCTTACTGACGGTCTTGATAGCATCTGCATAGCAGGTTACCGAAACATAACATGCTGGAGTGTTTTTGAGTTTTATACATTTGCCAAAAACAATCGTATTCGCTCCCAAATCTACCGCTTTTAGACGTGCTTCAGTACGGGCGGCAGCCTCAGTGGCAGGAACATCATTTTCGTTTATCTGACAGGAGAGTCCTGATACCGAACCAAAAGAATGGTAATCATATTTCTCTACCTCAGCATAGGTCATCTCACTCACCTGTGAAGGTTTATAGTACTTACGAAAATTATCAGGATGAAGATTGCTCTTAAACTCAAAATTTCCACAACCGCCTATTAGCAGACCGGCTAATAAGGTCACAAAACATTTTCGCATGATAGCCCCTAGTTCTTAAAATGCTCAATGGCTTTTCTGATACGCTCTAGGGTACGTTCACGTCCCACAAGCATCATGGTGTCGCCAATGCCAGGTGACATGGCCTGTCCAGTTATGGCAATACGCAGCGGCTGTCCAACCTTGCCCATGCCAATGTCAAGTTTTTTGGCAAGAGCATTTAAAGCCTCATCAATAGCCGAGGACTCAAAGGTGGAAAGCGATTCTAATGTCTGCAGGGCAGTCTCAAGCACCTCAACAGAGCCCTCCTTAATCCATTTCTTCACTCCAGCAGGATCATACTCCTCAATTTCATTGAAATAGCAGAGTGATTTCTCTGCCATTTCCTTTAAGGTATGAGTCCTTTCGGCATAGTTTTTCACAATGTCAGTGAGTTCTGGTCCTTTAGAGAAATCGCTTATGCCTTTTCGCTCCAAATGCCATTTAAGTTCCTGTGCTACCTTTTGTGCAGGCAACGTCTTCATATAGTGAGCATTAAGCCAGTCAAGTTTTTTGGTATTGAAGCCTGAGGCAGATTTGGTAATGGCATCTAAACTGAAGAGGCTAATCATTTCCTCGCGGCTGAATATTTCCTGATCCTGATGTGACCATCCCAGACGCACAAGATAATTGAGCAGGGCTTCAGGTAAATAGCCATCCTCACGATACTGCATAACTGAAACCGCTCCATGTCGCTTTGAGAGCTTGGTACCATCATCACCTAAAATCATGGACAGGTGACAGAATACCGGAATTTTGGCACCTAATGCCTTGTAGAGATTAATCTGTCGAGGGGTATTGTTAACATGATCATCACCACGAATGACATGAGTAATACCCATATCATAATCATCCACCACCACACAAAAATTATAGGTTGGAGTGCCATCGGAACGCTGAATGATAAGATCATCAAGTTCACTGTTGGAGACCTCAATATGACCTTTGACCATATCGTCAAAGGCAACCACACCCTCATCAGGATTGCGGAATCTAATGACATATGGTTCATCAGGAGCATGCTCTGTATGATCATTTCGGCAGTGTCCATCGTAACGTGGCTTCAAGCCATGCTGCATCTGTTCCTCTCGCATTTTCTCAAGCCGTTCCTTAGAACAATAGCATTTGTAGGCTTTACCTTCTGCTAAGAGTTTATTGATAACCTCACGGTAACGATCAAAACGCTGTGTCTGATAGTAAGGCCCCTCATCCCAATTGAGGTCTAGCCACTGCATGGATTCAAGAATAGCATCTATAGCCTCTTTTGTGGAACGTTCCCTGTCAGTATCCTCAATACGCAGAACAAACTGTCCTCCAGTATGTCTTGCATAGAGCCAGGAAAACAAAGCCGTTCTAGCGCCACCCACGTGCAAAAAACCTGTTGGTGATGGTGCAAATCTTGTTTTAACCGTCATAAATCCATCCATAAACAACTAAATCATGATCAATTTGCTGTGACTTAAAACCCTTAAGTCATTTAATAAAATCTTGATATTCTACCACAATTAGAACCCGCCTGATCTGTACAACCTTGCAAATGCATCAGAAATTTTCTATGCTGCCAAATCCACATGCTATGCAATCTTGCGCTATTTTAAGGACTTTGCATCTTTTTTTTTCTGTTGATGCAGAGTAGCCATCTCTTTTTTCTAGGAGCCCCAAACCGTTACGATAACTCTAGACCTAAGCACCATCATTCAGGTTTTCTAAGGATATGAACTAATTGGGAATCAGTTAACAATATCCCTGTATTTCTCCATTTATTTAGATGTAAAGAGATTATTTAACTTTCGAGAAATTTGCATATGCTGAATTTAGGAAATTAGGGATATGGAGTAGAATTATGGCTGTCCCAGAAACACTAAAGCAGTATCTTCCTGAAAAGGGATTGGAGATTAAGGAAATCAGTGGTTACTACTGCGTGTACAAATATTCTGCAAAAAAAACTGAGTAGCGGCAAGTGGGGTAAATCATCTGGACAATGTATCGGGAAAGTTGTTGAAGATAAAGGCTTTATCCCTAATAAAAGTTATAAGGCAGATGAGCTATTCGCTTCGGTTGACGAAATTACTGTGCTTGAATATGGACAGTATGGATTGATTTATACCGTTGCGTCACCTGTTTTAAAAAACTTGAACAGAATTTTAAGGCGGATGTCGCATCTCAAATCTTCTGCTATGCCGCACTTATATATGCCAATGGATTTATCCATATTGATCAGGTGAACTCTTTTTATCAGCAGAGCTGGCTGTCATTAAAAAATAAGAAACTTGGTATTTCCATGGAGCGCACAGCGATAAGTACATTACGTGATGATTTAGCAAGAAAGGGTACACGTGTACATAATTACGAAAAATCAATGATTGCCGGCTGCGTTAGAGGAAATGCCAAGATTGCAATAGAAATGCATGGGATAAGCTCAGTTTTTGATGAAAATGACTTTGCAGAAACAGGATATAAAGTCAAGGAACTTAAAGCAGATGAGATAAATCTCTTGATGGGATATGATGTTGAAAAAAGGCATCCCACTGTTTGCCAAACTGTTTAGAGGTTCCGCCATAGATAAATCAACAATTGAAGATCTCGATAAAATCTATGATTTTAAAAATATACTCTTTATTATTGATCGCGGCTTGTTCAGT
>CACYBT010000233.1 GCA_902772715.1 uncultured Succinivibrio sp. | reverse complement strand
TTCAAAATTGTCTAAAAGTTTTTCTTCCAATCTTTTCGCAAAATTGTGTGGAAAAGCCTGCTCAATGGAATCAAAATTAAAAGGGATCGTAATTAGTTTTCCATCTATAAAAGCCTTAACTTTATAGAAAAATGGATGCCATTCGGTAAATCTACTTAAAAAATCCCAAACTTCTTTATCATTAGTATGAAAAACGTGCGGACCATATCTATGAACTATTATTCCTGTTTCATCATCCACATAATCAAAAGCGTTACCTGCAATATGGTTACGCCTATCAATAACTAAAACAGATTCATGTTTAAGCTCTGCTATTCTTCTCGCAATTGTAGCCCCACTCAAACCTGCACCAACAACTAGGTTTTTTACTTTCTCCATAATTAATACCTTTTACTTATTTCCCATTTCCATGCAGAATGGATAATATCCTTAATATCTTTATATTGAGGTTCCCATCCTAAGACATCTATGGCTTTACGGTTATCGGCGTATAATTTAGCAGGATCTCCGGCACGTTTTGCTATAACACTAAAATGACATCGTTTAGAAGTAACTTCTTCCGCACTTTTGATTACTTCTTTAACTGACACTCCAATTCCAGTTCCAAGATTTAGACAACCATTAAAATTGTTTAGTTTACCAAGAGATAAGACATGGGCTGAGGCTAAGTCTTCAACATGAATGTAATCACGTACACATGTACCATCAGCAGTTTCATAGTCATCACCAAAAATTTTAATATCTGCTCTTTCTCCTTTAATTACCTTTAAAACAAGAGGAATTAAGTGTGTTTCTGGATCGTGAGATTCACCTATAACAGCATCATGAGACGCACCTGCAGCATTAAAATAGCGCAATGAAATATGTTGCAATCCATAGGCTTGCTCATAATCAAAAAAGATCTTTTCTATCATGAGTTTACTTTTACCATATGGATTGATTGGTTCTTGTCTATGCAATTCATCAATAGGAGTGTATAAAGGTTCACCATATGTCGCGCATGTACTTGAAAAGACAATTTTTTTTACGTTATGCTTTAGCATTGCATCAAGTAAATTTAGAGTACCAACAACATTGTTGTAATAGTATTTTTGTGGATGATTAACACTCTCTCCCACATAAGCAAATGCGGCAAAATGAATTACAGCATCAATCTTATGTATTTCGAAGATTTTCTCCAAGGATAAAGGGTTTAAAAGATCAGCATGAACAAAAAAAGCCCTTTCATCAATAGCTTCTTTATGTCCATAGATAAGATTGTCAGCCACTACAACATCAATTTGACTATCAAGTAGCAGTCTCACGGTATGTGAGCCAATATACCCAGCTCCTCCCATCACTAATACTTTCATTTAAAGACCTATCCCTTCATAAGAGAAACCGTAATTTTCAGCATCAGCTCGTTTAATCGCATTTCTGCAGTCCACAATAATCTTGGTTTTCATAACTTTTGAAAGTTTTTGTAGATCAATGTTTCTAAACTCTGGCCATTCTGTTAATATAGCCAAAACATCCGCATTGGAGGCAGCATCAAGGGCGGAGTTTGCATATTTAAGTCTGTCCCCGATTAAAAGTTTCGCAGTATCCATCGCTTTAGGGTCAAAAGCAGTAATATCAGCCTTATGCTCGATTAGTTCCTGTACAATTTGCATAGCAGGACTTTCTCGACAATCATCAGTACCCTCCTTAAAGGAAAGCCCCCACACTGCAATTTTCGGTGAATTAATATATTTAACCGCAGACATAATTCTTCTAGCCATTTCTTCTTTTCGTTTTTGATTACCTTCAATAGTTGCATCTATAAGTGACATCTTAATGTTGTTTTGTTTTGCCATAAAACTCATTGCCATTGTATCTTTTGGAAAACAGCTACCACCGTAACCAGGTCCAGGATTTAAAAATTTTTCACCAATTCTTTTGTCAAGCCCCATACCTTTTGCAACTTCTGTGATATCAGCCCCTGCTTTTTCGCAAAAATTTGCCATTTCGTTAATATAATGAATCTTGACTGCTAAAAAGGCATTTGAAGCATATTTAATAGTTTCCGATGACCGTCTTTTTACAAAAAGAAAATTTGTTTTACCTTCATAACTTTTATAAAGTTTCTTTATAAGATCTTTGGCACGCTGTGAATTAGCACCCACAATAATTCTATCAGGATGAAAAAAATCATGTACGGCATAGCCTTCGCGTAGAAATTCAGGAAGACTTATAACATCAAAATCGGCTTTAGGATTTTTTTTCTTGATCAAAGTTTCTATGGCATCTCCTGTAGAAACTGGAACCGTAGATTTTGTAGCAATTACAGTGTATCCATTAAGAAAATCTGCAAGTTCAGTGGCTGCAGCATGAATGTACTTAAGATCTGCTTCATGAGTAACAGGATGAGGTGGAGTTCCTACAGCTATTATGACAAGATCCGCGGATTGAATTCCCTCTTGCATGGAGTTTGTGAATTTTAGTCGTCCTGCCTGAACATTTTTGTGAAAAAGTTCCTCTAAGCCATCTTCATATAAGGTTACTTTACCTTCATTTAGCGCTTTTATTTTATTTACATCTCTATCAATGCATGTAACTAAATTGCCAAGTTCAGCAAAACCTACACCTGAAGGTAGGCCTACATAACCAGTGCCTATTATTGCAATTCTCATTAACGTATCCTCTTTCATTTAGTTTTATAAAATCTCTTTTCTAAAATAAGCGATGGTTTTATCAAGACCAACGAATAGATTAGTTTGTGGTTCCCATTTAAGTTCTTTTTTTGCCAAGGAAATGTTTGGCCTTCTTTGAGTAGGATCATCTAGAGGTAATTCTTTATATACTATTTTGGAATTACTCTTGGTTTTACTAACAACAATTTCTGCTAGTTCTTTAATTGTAAATTCACCAGGGTTTCCAGTATTCACAGGTCCGGTAAAATCACTTCGCGAGTTCATCATCAAGATCATTGCCTCAATAAGATCGTCTACATAACAAAAAGAACGTGTCTGTGTTCCGTTTCCATAAATAGTAATATCTTCATTTTTTAGAGCCTGACAAATAAAATTACTAATAACACGTCCATCATGAGGATCCATTCCTGGTCCATATGTGTTGAATATTCTTATTACTTTAACCATGATGTTTTCATTACGGTAATAGTCAAAAAATAAGCTTTCGGCACATCTTTTACCTTCATCGTAACAAGAGCGTATACCAATAGGATTGACATTACCTCGGTAACTTTCGACTTGCGGATGAACCTCAGGATCACCGTAGATTTCACTTGTTGAGGCAAACAGAATTTTAGAG
>CACYBT010000232.1 GCA_902772715.1 uncultured Succinivibrio sp. | reverse complement strand
CTGCATCAACAATAAATGGATTTGGAACATTCCATTCTCCATCGCTAAGTGACTCGACTATTCTCTTGTTATTAACAGATTCTGTCATTGATATGTAGCCATCGTTCTCTATTAATAGTCCAGTACCGTATTCTCCTTTTTTTATCTCTCGTAAATCTTTTTTATCCATAAGATTGAATTTTAATTTAATATAAATATTTATATTTAAAAACAAATATAGTAAAAAACGCATCAAAATTGAAATAATCTTTTGTAAATTGTTAGTATACAAGGCAAAAATCTAGATTTTTTGTTTTGATATTATATTTATAATTAAAATAAAGACTTTTAATATATTTCATTTAAATGAAAAAGAATGGAAAAATAAGAAGCAATTTTGTTAAAGAATCTTTGTTGGATTACAACAACCTTGCTAATACATTGAAAGAAAACACTGAGAGTGCTGTTAAAGATTTATTAAAGGAAACGGTGCTTGAACAGTACGCAAAAATCCTTACTGAAGGTGAGGACGATGAGTATGATGTAGAGGAAGTGGAAGATACAGATTCTGAAAACACAAACGATGGCAACGAGGAAGCAGTTGACGATACAACTGTTGACGATGGTATGGATTCCGAAGATGCTGGTGCTGACCTTGATGCAGAAGCAGGAGCAGAGGATGCTGGCGCTGATGTAGAGGCAGAGGCAGGTGCTGAAGATGAAGATGGTGGATGGTCAGAGTTTGAAAAGTATAAGGTTTCAGATGATAAGTATGACTTCTCAAATGCGGAAGACGATGAAATCGTAAAGGTTTACAAGTTATTGAAAGATGATGACCAAGTTGTAGTTGTTAAAAACGATGACAAAGTTAACATCAAAGATAACGAAACTGGCGCTGAGTATCTTATCGACTTAGGTGGAGAGGATAACGATGGTGGCATGGCCGATGATACGGAAACTACCGACTTTGAGTTAGAAGTCGATGATGCCGGAACAGAAGATGAAGGCGGATTCGAGGAAGATAATTTTGAAAATCAAGACGATAAAGATATGAATGAATCAAGAATTTTTGAAATTGCATTAAATGAGTATAACTCTAACGTTGGTTATACTGATAACTATCAGCATAAGGATGTAATGACAAATCCAGGTATGTCAGAGCCAGGCAAAAACGTTAATGACTGGGACAAGGGTGTTCCAAAGGACACTAAGAAGCCATGGTCAGGTAAAAAAGGAGACAAGAGCGAAAATCAGCCTTTCACAGCAGAAAAGGGTAAGACCGTAGAAGAAGAGGAAGGTATAGAAGAGCCAATCCAGGAATTGAAGACAAGACAGGAGCATACTGCAAATGTTGGCAGCACTTCAAGAACTGATGGCGACAATGGAAATCGTAGGCGTAAGGCACGTAGTTTCCACACCGCACAAAACGGTCAAGAGACAGGAACTGGTGATAACGCTTATGGCACAAAAGTTGAAAGCGTTATTAAAAAGGCTAATAAGATTTTTGAAGAAAACAAAAAATTAAAGGCTGCTTTACTTAAGTTCAGAGGAACTTTAGAAGAGGCTGCTGTAACAAATGTTAATCTTGGAAATATTATTAAGTTAGTTATGGAAAATTCCACAACAACTGATGAGAAAAAAGAGATTATAGCCAGATTTGGAAACGAAGCAAAAACTGTTGATGCTTCAAAAACTTTATACGAGAGCATTTCACGCGACTTGAAGAAGAAGTCAAAGATGAACATTGACGATAGCAGAGAGTACGCTGTAAATGAAAACAAACAAATTAACGAGACTCAAATCTATCGCTCAAATGACATTTTGAATTCTTTGGATTTGATGCACAGAATTTGTAAATAAAAAAAACTAAAAATAAATTATTTAAATAATTCATTTAATAATGAGAGAATTTTTAACTAGCGGACAAGTTGGTAACATTGAAATCAACGCGCAGAAAAAAATACGTGAGGACATTCAGAACCGTTGGGAGTCTCTAGGCTTTACAGAAGGTCTTGAGGGTAACATCAAGGAGAATGTTGCTACACTGTATGAGAACGAGGCAAAGCACTTGATTTATGAGGCTACTGCT
>CACYBT010000231.1 GCA_902772715.1 uncultured Succinivibrio sp. | reverse complement strand
CTTTCAACAAAGTAAGTTGCATCAACATAACGACCCATCTTAACTAAACCGTACTGACCGAAGTCTAAACCGACCCACTGATCACGGGCTTTAAAATGACTGTCATGACTGTCATTAGCTACATCCCACTGAGCATAGCCTAAACCGCTAACCCATGATGTAATCTGAGTCTTACCCCCAATACCAAAACGGCCTGAAGTAGTAATAGCAGCATCCTTAACGCCAGCCTTGCTATAGTTTGGGCCATAGAACACTGACATTACACGGCCATCTAAATACAACTGAGTACCATCTTTATCGTAAACTGTTAAAGCATTGGCAACGTTACTCATAACAAAAACAGCTGCCGTAACACATATCTTTTTTTTCATATATATATAAAACAAAAAAAAACACTAACAAAACCTTTTATAGTGTAGTTCTTAAAATACGAAAAGTAACTACATAATCTAATAAATATGACCGATATTTAATTATTGCTTATCAATATACGACACTGATTACAATTTTAAATTTTGGAAAAGGTCAATTGCATCTTAGATTATGCAATCAAATATCCTAATTTTTTAAATTTTGTATTGTGATTGAAACTGATTAAATTATAATTTGCACATACGGTTTAAATAAATAAGGACGTTTAAATATGAAAAAACTATATAGAGTGCTTTGTGTAAGTGCTTTTTGTGTTGCCCTGCCAAACATCTGTACCGCCTACGATCTTAATGTATGGAACTGGAGTGATTACATCGGCACAAATACCGTGAGTGATTTTGAGGAAGCCACCAAGATCAATACCAATTATTCACTTTTTGATTCAAATGAACTCGTTGAGGCGCGTCTTCTCTCTGGGAAATCAGGATTTGATGCCGTCATGATGACATCTTATTATGTACCTCGTCTGGCTAAAGCCGGAGCACTTGAGAAAATTGATAAAAGTAAGATCCCTAATTATAAAAACCTGGATAAGGTAAGACTTGAGGCTTTAGCCAAAATTGATCCTGATAATATGTATGCTTACCCATATACCGAAATTTCCGTAGGTATCGGTTATAACAAAAACAAGATTGAGGAAATCTTTGGAAAGGATTTCAAGGTTGAGTCATGGGATCTGCTGTTGAAGGAAGAAAATGCCAAAAAACTGGAAAAGTGCGGTATTGCAGTACTGGATTCCCCTATTGAAATCATATCAACAGTAATGCATGTTTTAGGAAAAGATCCTGCTTCAGAGAAAGCCTCTGATTATAATGAGGCCCTTGAAATCCTCACGAAACTTGCTTCTAATGTTTCTTATTTTCATTCATCACGTTATATAAATGATTTGGTTTCAGGTGAAATATGTGTGGCCATCGGTTATTCAGGTGATATTCTCCAGGCTGCCGAACGAGCCAAATCCTCAAATATGAAAATTGAGTATGTAATTCCAAAAGAAGGTTCAATTTGTTGGTTTGACTGCTGGACTATAGCCAAGAACAGTGAACATTATGACAATGCCCATGCCTGGTTTAACTATTTAATGGATCCTAAGGTAGCCACATCAGTTGCCAATGAAATGCGCTATTACATGCCAGTAACAGAAGCGGTTGAGGGTCTAGATGACGACTTGAAGAATAATCCTTCAGTAAATATTTCTGAAGAAAAAATGAAAACCATGTATGTCATGCAGCCTACCACTTCTAAAATGACTAAGATTACCAATAAGCTCTGGAATTCCATGAAACTCAATTCAGGTAAAAAAGATTAGTCATTCTTTTACTAAAGCCTGCTGAATGCAGGCTTTTTTCTAGCCTCTTACCATAAAGCCCTACCTTTAACTTCCGCAAGTGCGTCAATTTTTTCCATATCCTCTTTACTTAAAGAAAAATCGAAAATATCAATATTTTCCTTTAAATGATTCTCCTTTGTTGAACGAGGAATAGTAATAACACCTTTTTGAATATCCCAGCGCAAAATTATCTGGGCAGCAGATTTGTGATATTTTTTGGCAATTTCAATAATAGTTTCATCAACAAGGAGGTGGAGTCTACCGGCACCAAGAGGCGACCAGGCCTCAACAGTGATGCCATTATCAAGATTCTCTTTAATATCATTTGTCCGTGGATTATATGGATGTAATTCTATCTGATTTACAACCGGTTTTATAGTGGCAATTTTCAGTATATGTGACAGTTTTTCACCTGTATAGTTGCTAAGTCCAATCGCACGAATGCTGCCTTTTTTTACATAATCTTCCATGACTTTCCATGCCAGTTCATCATGACTGTATGGCCAGTGAATCAGCATAAGGTCAATCCGTCCACCAAGGTTCTCAAGACTTGTATCAATAGCCATTCTTATATCTTGTTCAGTAGCATAGCGAGGCCATAATTTTGTCGTAATGAAAAACTCATCACGGTCGATACCACTGTCACGTACTGCATTGTATGTAGCCTTTTCATTTTTATAGTACTGCGCGGTATCAATAAGTCTATAACCATGCTTAATCGCCATACTCACAGAATCATAGGCTTCAGCTTCCGAAAGTTCCCAAACGCCGCATCCTAACTGAGGTACAGACATGCCGTTTTCTAATTTAACGGTGGCAACCTGGTCTGCTGCTAACGATAAATCCATAGTCATAAAACCTGCCAATAAAGTTGTAAATAACAGTTTTTTCATAAAATCTCCTTATACTTAAAAATAAAAACAACTAAACTTTTTGCATAGGTTTAGTCTTTGTTTTCTCACTCTCACGATGTCGATACTCTTTGGCAAGGCTATTGCCGATGCTGCCCCACAGGCAAGTCAGTAATATTCCCATAAATGATGTACCGAGGATACCGAAAAAAGAAGTTAAGAGCGAAGAAAGAAAAGCACTTAACAGATCACCCAATCGGTAAACTACAGTATCAATAAAATTTTTGGCCTTATATTTATCATCTGTACTTAGTATATTAAAGAGCATTTCCTTTCCTGGTTTAATAAGGGCATACTGACCAATGCGTCTTAAAGTCATAAGTGAGGCTATAAAGATAAAGGATGGGAACCATAGGTTAATCATAAAACCACCGAACATAATGAGCGGGATGATTACTAGCAATGGCCATAAACCAAATCTTTGTGCAATTCTTCCTGTAATGAATAACTGCAGAAAAATAGTGAAACTATTGACAATGATATCAAGCAGCGAAAACACCAGCGTCTGTTCTGCTCTG
>CACYBT010000230.1 GCA_902772715.1 uncultured Succinivibrio sp. | reverse complement strand
GAGGCTATATCCCTCCTATAAGACTGTGGTGATGCCTCGTTAATCTAAAGAATCCCACGACTTTAGTCGTGGGAGTATGTCAAGCTAGTTAGGATCGTGCTTAACACACAAAATAGCACTCTGTAAGTGAAGAAGAACCATTTCTATGTCAAATACCATTGTCTTTATCGCTCCCAATTCACATATTGCACTATTGGCTCAGAGTGCAGTAGCCTTACTCAAACTTGATATTCCGGTTATCGAAGCCTATGACTACAAAGCCATAGAAGAACTGCGCAAATATCCATCATGCCGCATAGTTATAAGCCGCGGCGGAACCTCCAATTTTCTAAAAGGGGTAAAGGGTCTTACAGTAGTTGATCTTACCGCCTCCTACTTTGACATTCAAAAAAGTGTCAATGAATTAGTAAAAAAAGGCTGCAACAATATTGCCGTTATCAGTCAGGACAACGTGATTGGTCTTACGTCTGCAGAATTTGCCATCAAAGATGTGAATGTCAGTCTTCATCCCTGCACCAACACTGAGGAAATCATCAATACCGTCAATACCTGTGTCAGAAACGGCGCCGACGGAATTGTAGGCTGTGCAGTTGCAGTTGAAACCGCCAAAGAACATGATATTCGTGTAGCACCTGTAGAAACTGATTTTTTCACCATAAAAAAAGGGATCCTCAATGCACTAGAACTTGAGGCTAATCTTGAAGATCACGACAGGATGATTGAGCGTATCGAATCAGTCTTAGATAATATTGAGGAAGGCATTATCATCTTTGATGCCGAGAACACCCCGATCGTCTACAATGATTGTGCCACCCGTCTTATGCGTCCTGAACCGCTCAACAAATGGTACCAAAAACTCTTTGTCCACTTAAAGAACACCACCGACTCCACAAATCTCGTTACCCTCAATCAAAACCGCATTCTCATACGCGTAATAAACCTCAAGAAAAGCAACGAAAGCGAGAAGGTGGTTATTCTAACTGACAGCAGTGCCATTGAAGAAACAGCCAAAACCATAAAAATTTCTGCCTATGAAAAAGGGCTTGTGGCAAGACGTACCTTTAAGGATATCAAATACGCCTCTCAAATTATGTCAGAAACAGTAGCCTTGGCCAAAAGATTCTCCGATTCTGATTCCACAGTCATGCTCTTTGGGGAAACCGGAGTGGGTAAGGAAGGTTTTGCCCAGAGTATTCACAATAGTTCACCACGGGCAAACAAACCTTTTGTTTCTGTAAACTGTGCCTCTCTGCCCCAGGGACTTGTAGCCTCAGAGCTTTTTGGTTATGCCGAAGGCGCCTTCACAGGAGCAAGACGCAACGGCAAGAAAGGACTGTTTGAGCTAGCTCAGGGCGGTACCATTTTTCTAGATGAAATTACGGAAATACCTCTTGAGGTTCAGAGCCAATTTTTGAGAGTAATTCAGGAACGCGAGGTCATGCGCGTCGGAGACGATCATATCATTCCGCTTGATATCCGCATTATCTGTGCTTCCAACAAACAGATCTTGCCTTTATGCGAAGAAGGCAAATTTCGCTTTGATCTCTACTATCGCCTGAATGTGCTATCCCTTGCCATTCCCGCCTTAAGAGAACGGGGTGATGATGTGATAGTTCTTTTTGCAAACTTCTTTTGTGAATTCCTGCACCAGAAAGTAGAAGACCTGCATCTTGAGGAAAATATCAAAAACCTGTTAAAAGACTATTCATGGCCTGGCAATGTGCGTGAACTGCGAAATGTAGCCGAGGCTCTATCCTTTTACGGCAACAGTTTTACCTTACAGGATCTCAAGAAACTCATACAACGCGACTTTATACACAAAGAGACGTCAAATACGCAAATTCCGCTTTTACGTGAAGATCTTACATTGAATGAACTTGAAAAACAGTATTACACGTATATGCTAAAAAAGCATTCCCTCAAGGAAATCTGCCTGCTTGCCGGAATTTCAAGAACTTCGCTGTGGCGCAAACTCAAAAGTCTCAATCTTGAAGACAGTTATTAATAATTCCATGAATAACCACTTAAGCGCCATACCAGAAGGTTTTTGACTGGGCCGCTACCTTTGCGGCTATGAAAACATAATAACAGCACGGCAAGTTAATCACGGCTTCTTGTCCCCAGTTAAGTTTTAGCACACAAACGCATTTTTCTTTCAGAAAATTGTACGTTAGTGAAAAAATGACAACAAAACGTGTCAAATTGTGAGATATCACAGATTATTCTGCACTTCATATCTCTAATACCTGTGTTCCGCAGTAAAACCATTAAATTATATTTTTCACTTAAAGGATAGTATAACTCACTGCGACAAACGACTAATATTACATCTGCTAATCTTTCAAAGTAAAAAAAGAACCTTCCTCCAACTTCGCCCCCACCTCCTTCTCCTATAAATTCTTCTGCGCATTAGGTATTCTCGACCAAAAACCCAAAAACATACTGCTACTTTATCAAAATAAGCCGAAAATTAACGATCTTTTGAGCCCTTAAGCCAAGCCCCATCAAGGATCTTTTGTGGTGCTATGTGCTATCTCATAATAGAAAAAAGATGCGTAAACTATCTCTTTAAACATGATTAAGTTCAGATAAAGAACTTAATCTTTCAAGATAATATTTTTTAACCCACTCATGCTTTTAGTGTTTTTCAACTTGACTTATAAGATATGCTTTCATTTGCTCAAGATCATTTTTTGTATACGCATAATCATTCCATTTAGCGGCAGCCTCAGCAATAATTGTTATGAGTTCTTCAAAACTTACAATTCTCTGGTCTTTATTATAAAGATTCTCCTTATTGGATTTTGTTGTAGCGATAATTACATTTGCTTCATACAAAACTTTTATGGTCTCTTTAGTTATAATGTCATCCAGGGTAGCCAAGTACATTTCTCTTGCGCCAGTTCTTGTTACCTCTTCTGGAACCTCTTGCCATCTCTCACGCAGAGTTGTTTTAGCAGAAATTAATGTTGTGTTTCTTTTATTATGCATATATTCAACAACGCCAGGTGACACAAAATCAACAAGTTTACCAAGACCATTCTTTTGAAAATAATCCTTGCCAATAGCCCCCTGAGAATCAACCCTCAGATCAGCACCAATTAAAAGGATTTCTAATATAGCCTCAAATTCTTTACCAGCGCGAGACCTTCTTGACTGTGTATTAGACAGGGCTAAAGCATAAAAATGATCTGGATAAGTCTCCAAATAATCATCAAGAGCCTCTCGTGCAGTCATATTTGAAATTCTTTTATCATCAATGAGTTTTTTTAGAAGCCTAACCGTAAATTCTCTTTCGTAAGAGAGAAACTCCCTCCAGCATTGTTCTCTCATTTTTAAGATGAACTCACTCGAATTATTTACAAAAAAATCACGAGTCTTATTTTGATAACTCAAATCAATAAATGATTTATAGGCAAGATCATATGGGGTTACAATATTATTATTTCTCTCGATTTTTATAAGTTTTTCAAAATCATCAAGTGATATAGGCACATTCATATTAGAACTCACTGTTTTAAAACCATAATTGTGATATAATTTGTGTCAACAATAGGACATATTGTCCTCAGTAAAAGATTTCTTGATACATACTATCTACGTAAATTATGACAGATAAAATCTCAAAGTGTAAAGTTGCAGATTTAATAAAAGCAAAACGATTAAGACTGCATATGACTCAAAAGGAATTGGCTGATGCCGTTGGACTCCCCAAATTTGGTGATAGAACATTAAGACGCTGGGAAAATGGAGAAACAAAACCATCTCAGCTCGAACTAGCCCAAATACTTAATTTTCCTGAGTCAATTCCTTTTCCAAACAATGAATCAGGAAAGTACAAAATGATAGATTTATTTGCAGGTATAGGAGGAACTAGGCAGGCATTTACCCAAACAGGAAAGGTTAATGTGGTATTTTCGGACGAATTTAACCCATTTTCGCAAAAAACTTACCGCGCAAATTTTGGAGAATTACCGGCGGGTGATATTACCAAAATTAGTGAAGAATCAATTCCCGATCATGACATTTTAGTTGGAGGCTTTCCTTGTCAGGCATTCAGCCAGGCCGGATTAAAAAAAGGGTTTGATGACGTTAGAGGAACAATGTTTTTCGAGATTGCCAGAATAATTAAATATAAAAGGCCTAAAGCATTTTTGTTAGAAAATGTAAAAAATTTGCAAACTCACGATAAAGGAAAAACTTTTAAAACAATAAAAAGTACCCTTGAAGAACTAGGCTATGTTGTTAATGCTAAAGTTCTTGCTGCTAAGGATTTTGGAGTTCCTCAAAACCGTGAAAGGATCTACATAGTGGGTTTTGATAAGTCCCAGATAAAGAACTATGCTGACTTTACTTACCCTAATGCACCTAAAACAGCAACAAGACTAGGTGACATTTTAGAACATAATGTGGATGATAAATACACAATAAGTGATGCTCTTTGGGAAGGTCATCAAAGAAGAAAAAGAGATAATAAACTTGCAGGTAAAGGGTTTGGTTATGGCTTATTTAATTCTGACAGCAGCTACACAAATACATTAAGTGCCCGTTATTATAAAGATGGAAGCGAAATACTAATCGAACAAAATGGAAAAAATCCAAGGAAATTAACCCCCAGAGAGGCGGCAAGACTGCAAGGATTTCCTGATGACTTTATAATCCCTGTATCCGATACTCAGGCTTACAAACAATTTGGTAATTCAGTTGCAATACCGGTTGTAAAAGCGGTGGCTGAGCAAATCATTAAAGTATTAGACGGGAACCAATAACTCTAGTTTTATATTTCTGTGTGGACAACTCAAATTAACCACAATCATTCATATTTTTAGGGATATGAGCAGAACCTATGCTACCACCGGTGTTGGCTCAAATCCCATGACTTTCAAACGTTCTAG
>CACYBT010000229.1 GCA_902772715.1 uncultured Succinivibrio sp. | reverse complement strand
TTATTGAATTCTCAGCAAAAAGCACCTATCTTGTTGAATCTAAGTCTCTAAAACTCTACCTCATGTCTTTTACCATGACGAGATTTGAGAATGATTTGCTCATAGAGGAAACTATCTCCCGTGACCTTTCAAGACTTACGGAACAGGAAGTCAAAGTCAGTGTTCTTCCTGCTGACTCACCAAAACTTGCGCTCTCCACCTTAAAGGGGATCTGCCTTGAAGAGCAGGATTTTTGCCGCAACCTAGTCATAAAAGACTTTTCATACTCAAGAGACATTTTAAAGCATTCATCAAAGGATAAACATATTCGCGCCCGTTACTACACCCATCTATTCCGCTCCTTATGTCCGGTTACCTCCCAGCCAGACTACGCCACCGTGTTAATTGACTATGAGGGACTTAAAATAGACGAAGCCGCGCTTTTAGGCTACCTGATAAGTCTTAGAGAGCATCAGGGCTTTCATGAACAGTGCGTGGAACTTATCTACTCGGACATCGAAAACGAGTTAAAGCCATTTTCACTTACAGTCAGCGCCTTCTTTACAAGACGCGGAGGGATCGACATCAATCCAGTGCGTTCGAGTATTCCTGATTACAGCTACACTCTGTTGCGCATGCCACGTCAGTAGCAATGCCAACACCTTAAGTACACTGTAAAGTATCGCAATTTTGATCTGTTCTGCAGAAAAAACTTGATGATACTGCTAATCTACTCATTTGAAAGTCAGATTGTACTTTTAGACCTTGAGGATGGTCTTTGTTATCAATCTCCATATCCCATTATAGCAAGTATGATAAGTGAGGACATTTATGAGCATAGTTGAAGTGTGGCCAACTGGGAACATGGCCCTTCTGACCAAAAGAGAAGCAGATTCCATTTCTATCACAAGCCAAGGGGATCTTTATGAACTGTACCGCAACTGTTCCCTGGCAGTCCTCAACAGCGGAAACATCACTGACAACTCAAAAGAGCTTTTAGATAATTACAAATCTTTTGAAATCAGTGTGATCCGCAATGAACGCGGACTTAAACTAGAACTTATCGATCCTCCTCAGTCCTCTATAGTTGAAGGTGTGGTTATAAAACAGCTACGTAATCATCTCTATTCTGTATTACGTGATATCGTACAGTACAGCAACTTTGAAAAAACTTTAGAATCTACGGTACGTAAGGACTTTAATGATGAAAGCTCCTATATTACAAGCATCATATTCTCGATTCTAAGAAACGCTGGGGTGCTTATCGCTGGTTTAAAACCAAATATTGCTGTCTGCTGGGGCGGACACTCTATCTCAAAGGATGAGTTTGACTATGCTTACAAAGTTGGAAAAGAGCTGGGATTACGCAAGATAGATATCTGTACAGGATGTGGCCCAGGCATCATGGAGGCTCCAATGCGTGGCTCTTTTATGGGGCATGCCATGCAGTGTGCTCAGGAAAAATGTCGCATGATTGGTCTTACTGAGCCATCAATTATCGCGGCAGAACCACCTAATTCAATGGTAACTGACCTTGTGACACTGCCAGATATTGAAAAACGTCTTGAATCCTTTGTCAGATTAGGACATGCCCTCATATTATTCCCTGGTGGACCGGGTACCGCAGAAGAATTACTTTATATTCTCACCATCAAACTCTGTGAGGAAAATAAGCACAATTTCCTGCCACTTATTCTCACCGGAAACGAGAATTCTATTCCATATTTTGAAGCATTGGAGGATTTTTTGGTACTATGCTTTGGTGATAACATCAAGCGCTACTATGACATTATCATCAATGATCCTAAGAAAGTGGCTCAAAAGGTTAATGAGGCTCTTGACTCCGCCCTAGAACACCGCACACTGACCCATGATTCTTACTGTTTTAACTGGAGCCTTAAAATTCCGCTTGAGCTGCAAATAGCCCACAAGATAAGTCATGAATTTATGTCATCCCTTAACCTGTCACGCAACATTGCTCCATGGCAGTTAGCCTGTAACCTGCGTTCAGCCTTCTCAGGAATTGTCGCCGGAAATGTAAAAGAATACGGAATTAAACTTGTCGCCGAAAAAGGGCCTTTTAAACTGCATGGAGATGCAGAAATTATAAAAAGCATGGATAGGCTTTTAGAGTCCTTCATTGAACAAGGTCGAGTTCTTCTCTCTAAGCGTGAATACAAACCATGCTATGAACTGTGTGAGAATATATAGGAATTCATATATTTGTGAACTACATTCGGCAATGAATTGCCCTGGTTTTTGATGGCAGTGATGCTGTGCGTCAAATCAGTAAGTACAAAGTGGTATAGACAGTAAAAAAGAACTTGAGCAACTTGGCAACTTTATATAGCCTTAACCTATTCCACCTGCTTACGTAAAATACGTATAAAATTAGCAAATGTGGATCACTATAGCATTTTTTCTCAAATTCAAATTTACATTTTTTGAGACAGATCAAATAAATAGTGATTAATACATTTACAACAAAGCATTGTGTATTTTTTTAAATTAAAATAAAATATGTGACTTGAGTATCGCCGTCTTTATTAAATACTTTAAGAAAAAATTTCCTACAAAAAAGAAAATAAGCCTTGGTTTGGGGTTTTATTTATGACATACGATGAAATAATTAGTGAACTTGGAAAAAATATTGGTATTAATGATTTGTGTTTTTCTAATGAAGACAATTGCAGTGTCATCTTCGATAAAAAAGATGAAATTGTCTTTGAAAAATCAGATGGACGCATGTTTATGATTGCAAACCTTGGCGCCAGCCAGGGTAAGGAAGATGTGTACCGCATGTTGCTCGAAGGTAACTATCTTGGAAAGTTTAGTGCCTTTGGTTCAATCGGGATCAACACTGATCTTGAAGAATTCACTCTCACACGTGTCTTTGAAGGAGAACTTGACTACCGTGAGTTTGAACAGTCTCTGGCCTTTTTTATTGTAAGTATGCGCAAACTAAAAGATCTAATTATTAAAGGTAATGATCATCAGAACATTGGCCGAGCCTCGCTCTTCTCTTCAGTCAAAAAAACAATGGTATAGAAGTCTCAGCAATCGGGTAGGGAGAAATGCTCCATCCCACACCGCCGGACGTACGGTTCTCGTACCACGGCGGTTCCTGTTGATAAATCAGATCTGAGCATTTCCCACGCTTTGTCTTCGGAATCGCCTTTATGCTCATCCATCCCCATTCCTCATGTATCACTTTGTTGGTTAAAATTGAATGGACAATATTACCTTAGCCCATATTCCTAGAGAACTATTTGCCACCATACAACATATTTTGTCGGAACTAGGCTTTAGTTTCCTAAAGTTTTCATCCTTGGTACCGTTTCCTTGCCTCGACTTAAGATAGATTGCTCTTATCTTGCGTCTAATCCAAGACTCGGTGCTGTTCATATTTTGGTGTAATGCCAATAGCAAAGTAGTGGGATCATCCATTAAGCAATAGGTTAGTGGCATCTTTTATTTCTTCGATACACTCCCCTTTTCATGATGGAATTTGACAGATTTGACAAGTTA
>CACYBT010000228.1 GCA_902772715.1 uncultured Succinivibrio sp. | reverse complement strand
TAAAAATGCTCGTTGGCCAAGGTAAAGCCATTACCAATGTCAGAAGACTTATTGAGAAAAAAAAAAAAAAAGACACATCTGTACTGGTGCTCGGAGAATCAGGAACTGGAAAGGAAGTCGTGGCTCGCGCCATACACGAACTGTCCGACCGACGGGATAAGGCTTTTGTTCCAGTAAACTGCGGTGCCATTCCGGCAGAACTTCTAGAATCAGAGCTCTTTGGCCATGAAAAAGGAGCATTTACCGGAGCTATTTCCGCCCATGAGGGCCGGTTCGAACTTGCTGAGGGCGGCACCATCTTCTTAGATGAAATCGGAGATATGCCTTTTGCGATGCAGGTTAAACTCTTGCGTGTGCTGCAGGAGCGACAGTTTGAACGTGTCGGTTCCAACAAACCCATAAAGGCTAATGTCAGAGTTATAGCCGCAACGCATCAGAATCTTGTGAAAATGGTGGAAGAAAAAACCTTCCGTCAGGATCTCTATTATCGACTCAATGTCTTTCCAATTGAAACCCCGCCACTGCGTGAACGTACGGATGACATTCCATTGCTTATTCAGGAACTTGTGAACCGCCAAAGTGAATCGCAGCATGCCTCCATCCGTTTTACGCAGCGGGCCATGCTGCAGTTAATGTCCTGTCCTTGGCCTGGAAACGTAAGAGAACTCTCCAATATTGTGGAAAGACTTCTCATTCTGCACCCAAACGAGGTGGTAGATGTCGAAGATTTACCACTAACCTACCGAGGCGGACAGTTAGAGGATGATCCGTATGCAGAACGTATGGCATTATTAGATTCCTTCTCCGTACCTTTAGCCGGTGACGAGTTGCAGGAAGGTTTTTTCAATGAGGAGGATGACAATAAACCCATAGAACTGCCGCCACTGCCAGTTATTGACGGGGAAAATGACATGGCTCAGGCCTTTACGCCAACGCTTTCTCCTGAAGGGATCAATCTCAAGGATATGGTATCAAGCATAGAAATCAGTATGATTAAGCAGGCTTTAACCCAATGTAATGGAGTAGTGGCCAAAGCCTCGGAAATTTTAGGCTTAAGACGTACAACACTCGTCGAAAAAATGAAAAAATATGGAATTGCTTCAAATTAAGGTGTGACTATGAAAAAAGATTTAAATGATGCCATTGATTCCTATCTTAACAACAAGGTACTGATGATAACCGGTGGTACAGGCTCTTTTGGCAACAAACTGGTAAACGTTCTTCTTGAAAAATATCATCTCAAGAAAATCATCATTTATTCCCGCGATGAGTTAAAACAGTATGAAATGCAGCAGCGTTTTGCAAAAGATCTCCGCAAATTACGCTTTTTCATAGGAGATGTGCGTGATCTGCAGCGTCTTAACATGGCCATGAAAAATGTGGATATTGTGATCCACGCGGCCGCCTTAAAACAGGTGCCGGCAGCCGAATACAACCCTATGGAATGCATCAAGACCAATGTTGATGGCGCCAATAACGTGATCGAGGCTGCCATTGAAAATAATGTCGACAGGGTTATCGCCCTCTCCACGGATAAGGCTGCCAACCCTATCAATCTTTATGGAGCGACAAAACTGTGTTCCGATAAGCTCTTTATTGCCGCCAACAATCTTAAGGGAAGCAACCGGGTAGGTTTTTCTGTGGTACGCTATGGAAATGTTTCCGGTTCAAGAGGCAGTGTTGTGCCTTTCTTTAAAAAATTAAGAGACGAAAAAGCGGAATTTATTCCAATCACGGATAAAAATATGACCCGTTTTTGGATCTCCTTAGAACAGGGAGTGAATTTCGTTCTAGCCTCACTGGTAAGAATGCATGGAGGAGAAATCTTTGTACCGAAGATCCCTTCCATAAAGATTGTTGACTTGGCTACCGCCATTGCTCCTGATATTCCGCAAAAAGAAGTAGGAATTCGCCCTGGCGAGAAAATTCACGAACTGATGTGTCCACATGATGATGCCCTGCATGTTGTAGAGTTTGACGACTTCTTTCTTATAAGACCAGCCTATAATCTCAGTATCAGTTCAAGTGAACTCATATACCTAGAAACAGCACTTCATGAGAAGGGACATCCGGTCAAAGCAGATTTTGAATACAATTCCCTCAACAATCCATGGTATATGGATATCGAGGAAATCCGTCAGTTTCTTGAAAAAAATATCAAATAATACATGGTGAAAAATGATCCCTTACAGTACCCAAACCATAGAAGATGATGATATTAGGGCGGTAACTTCTGTTCTCCACTCGCCTTATCTTACCTGCGGACCGAAAGTTACAGAGTTTGAAGAACAGGTAGCCTCTTATGTCGGAGCAACTTATGCTGTAGCCTGCAATTCGTGTACCTCAGCTCTTCATTTATCCATGATGGCATTGGGTGTACAAAAAGGTGATCTTGTGTATGTCAGTGCCGTAAGTTTCGTAGCCTCGGCCAACTGCGCCCGCTACCTTGATGCCGATGTTGAATTCATGGACGTAAATAAAGATACGGGCAATCTTGATTTAAACCTTTTGGAAGAACAGCTAGAAAAAGCAAAGAAGAATGGAAGACTGCCAAAAGTCATAGTCGCTGTACACCTAAGTGGTCGTCCTGTGGATTTAAGACGACTTAAAGTCCTAAAAGACCTTTATGGTTTTTATATTCTGGAGGATGCCGCTCATGCACTGGGAGCCATCTATGAGGAACACAAGATAGGTGACTGCTTTTACTCGGATATAACGGTCTTCAGTTTTCATCCGGTGAAAATTATCACTACCGGTGAAGGCGGGATGTGTATGACCAATAATGAAACCTTCTATAACAGCATCCGCTGTCTCTCTTCACACGGCATTATTCACGACAGAGACTATCTTATCGATAAGAGCATGCCTAACTATTATTATGAAATGCAGCAGTTAGGGTTTAACTATCGCATTACAGATCTCCAGGCCGCTTTAGGCATAAGTCAGATGGGAAAGTTGGACAGATTTTTGCAAAAAAGACGGGAATTCGCCCGCGAGTTAACAGAACTTCTGTCTCAGGACAAGAATCTCATATTGCCGCCGCCTGACACTCAGGACTCAATAAGTTCATGGCATTTATATCAGGTTGGGATCCCTTTTGACAAAAGAGATGAAGTTTACACCATTCTAAGAAAGCGCGGTATCGGAGTTCAGATCCACTATCTGCCAATCTACAGACATCCTTACTATCAGAGCCTCAAACACTATCAGCCTCTTCAAGGCGCAGAAAGGTTCTTTAAACACACCCTGTCCATGCCGCTATATCCCAAAATGAAGCGTCTTGACCTGCAGATGTGTGCTGCCACACTGTTAAGACTCATTGATATGGAGCGTTAAACCATGAAACTACTAGCCTGTATCCCTGCCCGGGGTGGCTCCAAGCGCATTCCTCACAAAAATGTGGTGGATTTTCATGGTAAACCGCTTATCTCATACTCTATTGAGGCAGCCAAAAAAAGTCAGCTCTTTTCTGAGGTTATGGTCTCCACCGATGACATTGAAATTGCAAGAGTGTCGGAAGAATATGGGGCTATGGTACCTTTTATGCGTGACGCTTCACTTGCTGATGACTTTACAGGAACCTTTACCGTAACCCGAGACGCTTTTTTAAAAATGCAGGAAAAAGGCTATGACTATGACGGCATATGCTGTATCTATGCAACCGCGCCCTTACTTACACCTGATTACCTTATAAAGGCTTTTACCTATCTTAAACCAGGTGTAGACTGTGTCATGTCAGTATGTGAATTCACCTTTCCCATCCAGCGCGCCTTCATCATGGATAAAACAGGTGCCGTGAAATATCGTGAACCTCAATATGCCTCAAGCCGCTCACAGGATCTTGAAAAATGCTATCACGACTGCGGACAGTTCTATTTTTACACCAAAGAGGCAGTACTTGAGAATAAGACTCATGTAACCAGACCTTTTATCGTTCCTACCTACAGAGTCATGGATATCGATACCAAAGAGGATCTAGCCTACGCTAAAGTCATGTATAAAATTCTTATGGAGATGCACCTTGAGTAAACTTGTAGCGGTTGTCTTAAAGGCAGATCCTCTGATAGGTACTGGACATCTGATGCGGATCAAGGCTCTCCTCCCCTATCTTGCTCCCTACCGTTTTATGCTTTTTTGCGACTCCCTTGATGAAAAATTGCGTGCTCTATGTCAGGAATACGAGAAAATTGTACTCGCCGATAAAAAAATCCTGGTAAAAAAAATCCTTGAAGCATGTCCTGACCTAGTCTTAATCGATCATTATTTTTTGAATAAGGATTTTGAGGAGCCTCTCTATCAGCATGCCGTAGTTGCAGTCATCGATGATCTGGCCAACAGAACACATATGTGTCATTTGCTTTTTGATCAGCGTCATGAGCCTCATGATGATTACCAGAACCTTGTGCCAAAAGACTGTAAAGTATATTTGGGAGATGACTATAATCTTGTCAAAGAGGAATTCTTTAACCTTAAAAAAGTTTCATCTGCCGCTTCGCCACATCCTAAAGTGCTTATCTCTTTTGGCGGATCTGATCCTGTTCACGGATGTAAAATATGTCTTGATACCATTTTAAAACACCGTATTTTTGAGAATTATGACTTTACAGTTCTAGCAGGTCTTTCCAATCCTGATTATGGTGAAATGGTGCGTGCCGCACAAGATAACGGACATATTACTATCCTCAGGCATACCGAGGATGTTGCCGCTCTATTCTCAAAAACGGATATTGCCATTGGTGCCTGCGGAGGAATGTTCAAAGAACGCATCTGTGCGGCCATTCCCTCTCTAAATGTTGAGATTGCTGACAATCAGCACGGGGTCATAGCCAGCATGGTACAAAAATACAATTTAGGCCTCGGGCTTAGCATAAATGAACTTAAAAATGGCCAAAAATTAAAGGCCTCTCTCGATACCCTATATGATAAACGCGTCTACTATGCACAAAACTGTCGTAATCTTTATGCTCACAGTGGTCTGCCACGTATTGGCGCCATCATCAAAGCCTATCTTGAGAAAAGAAACTAAAGCTCTTCACTGCCATCAAGAAATGGGGGCAGTCTCCAGTCAATTGGTTTTATATGATTTGCAATCAGATATGCATTGCACTGACTGAAATAGGCTCCGCCAAAGAATCCCCCCTGATTGGCCGAAAGGGGACTAGGATGCGCTCCCTTTAGAATCAGATGCTTGCTTCCGTCAATACTGGCACCCTTTTTTTGAGCATAGGCACCAAACAGCATAAACACCAGATGCTCACACTGTTTACTCAACTCAAAAATCACCGCACTTGTAAACTCTTCCCAACCGATACGAGCATGAGAACCGGCTTGTCCCTGCTCCACAGTAAGCACCGAGTTCAACAGCAGTACTCCCTGCCGCGCCCAGGGAATAAGATTGCCATGATTGGGAATTTCAAAACCGGCAATATCATTGGCTAGTTCTTTGTAGATATTCTTAAGACTTGGCGGTATGGCAACCCCTACTGGTACGGAAAAACTCAGTCCCATGGCCTGATTAGGCTCATGATATGGATCCTGGCCAATTAAAACCACCTTTAACTTGTTTAAAGGCGTATAGGTAAAGGCGTTGAAAATATCCTTTGCCGGAGGAAACACCACTACACCTTCTGCTCTGCGTTCCTTTTGCAGATTGTAGGCATGTAAAAAAGACGGTGTACTTTTTAGGGGACCAATCAAATCCTTCCATGTTGCCATAACTCTTTCCCAAAAATTTTAGCAAAATACTAAAAAAAAATAGCAATTAAGTTATAATCATTATAGCTTTAAATTAAAAAAAAAATCCCCATATTTAATTATGTATGCTTAAGCTTTTAAGAAGGAGAAAAAGTATGCAATCATCAAATCCTGCTTTAGCAACTATGAGAAGTGCTGCTGGAGCATATAACTTCGGTGGTATTGAGGCTGGTGCAACCATTTCGGGTACAACCACTAAATCTTTGGTCTTGGTCGCCACTACTCTTGTTACGGGTTACATCAGCATGATGTACACTCTAGGTCAGCTGTATATGGGACAGGCTCCAAGCGGTCTTTTAATGTACGGTTCACTTATCGCCGCAGTTATTGTGGCTTTTATAACCATCTTCAAGCCTCAGTTCTCACCTGTCACTGCTCCTATATATGCCGTGTTAGAAGGTGGCGCTCTAGGTAGTCTATCCGCCTATTTTGAGTTACAGTACCCAGGCATTGCTACCACTGCAGTTCTGTCAACTTTTGTGGTCGTGATGTCAATGCTTGCCCTGTGGAAATTTAAGGTGATTGTACCAACTCAGAGATTCAGGGCTATAATTACCGGTGCCATCAGTGGTGTGTTTTTTATTTATCTTATAGATATTGTGTTACATCTATTTGGAGTAAACTTCCTGCCAAACAGCGGACCTGTGGCGATAATTATTTCTCTTGTGGTATGCACTATTGCCGCTTTCAGTCTGGTTTTAGATTTTGAGAATATCCAAGAAGGTGTAGAACAGGGATTACCAAAATATTTTGAGTACTACAACGCCTTCTCACTACTTGTGACAATCTGCTGGCTGTACGTTGAAATTCTCAAACTTCTTTCTAGAAGAGAGTAATGTTCACATTACTTAATTCGGTTGAAGCCACGCCCCTTTATGGGGCGGGGCAATTGACTCTAAAAAAAGATGCAGGCCTTAGCGTCTGCATTTTTTTTTATAAATTTCAGCAAAAAACTCGTTAAATTTACCTCAACAGACCTATTTTCTGCTACATTATGTATGTTTATCTATGGAAGCAAAATGTATGGAAGATTTAAGTAAATTCAGACAAGCAATCGACAATATTGATGATAACATTATACGTTTACTTAAAGAACGTATGGATGTAGCCACTGCCATCGCCGATTATAAACTAGAACACAATCAGAGCATTACCGACAAGGCCCGTGAACAGCAGAAATTAAATACGCTTGAAAAAAAAGCGCTCTCCTATGAACTCATGCCTTCCTACATTCATGATCTGTATACTCTTATCATGAAATACACCTGTGCTAAAGAACAGCACGATATTCTCTCCAAACTGAACCACAAGCCACAGAGTCGGGATACCAGCGTGGCCTATCTTGGAACCAAGGGCAGTTACTCCCATGTGGCGGCCACCAAGTTTTTTGAAGGATTCCTTGGTAAAATCGAGGCTTTTGGTTGTGAGAACTTTGAACAGATTGTCGGCAATGTAGAAACCCACAACTGTGAATTCGGGGTACTGCCGGTAGAAAACTCAAGTTCCGGATCTATCAATGAGGTTCTAGATATTCTGCAAACTACTAACTCCACAATTGTAGGTGAGCAATTCTTGCAAATAGATCACAGTATTCTCGGTATCAAAAACATCTCCCTAAATAATATTACCGATGTGTATTCACACCCTCAGCCTCTGGCCCAGTGTTCGCAGTGGTTGCATAACATGCTGCCACATGTACGCATTCACTATACAAAGGCTACTTCAGAAGCCATGGAAACCGTAAAACAGAAACAGGATCCATCCCATGTGGCCATTGCCTCGAGATTGGCCGCAAGTTTCTTTGATCTGGTCCCGCTGTTTGATAATATCTCTAATAATCCGCATAATCTCACTCGTTTTATTATCATTTCCATGACTCCAACACTCGTGCCTCTGAACGTAAAGGCAAAAACTTCGCTGGGTTTTAGTGTGAAAAAATATACTCCAGGTTCACTTATCAAGGTTTTGTCAGAGATTTACAAGCACAACCTTAATCTCTCCAAGATTATTTCCCGTCCTAAAATCGAAAACACCAAGGAGACATGGGAGGAGATCTTCTTTGCCGATCTTGATGGTAATGCCAATACCGAAGACTTTTTAAAACTTTTAGAAGATCTGAAATCATTAACCTCTTCACTCAAGGTTCTTGGCTGTTATCCGAGCAATGAATAATACATATTAGGAACTAGGTAGACTCAGTGGCACACAACAATATTCAGAAGATTTTACGCATTCTGCACCGTGAACCATGTTCACAGGCGGAGCTTTGTGAAAAGTTAAAGTTAAGTAAATCGCATATTCACAAACTTATCAGTAATCTCATTGAACCTGGACTCATTGAAAAAACTGAGGATTTTCAGACAGAAAACACCCTGGGTCGTCCCCGTCAGACTCTTAAAATCTCACAGAATTTGCAGTATTGTACTGTACTTGTGGTTCATACCGATATTGAGTTTAAAGCCAGTATCTTCGTATACGGACATGAAAAGGCTTTAGGCTCGGTAGATCTACCGTTTGTCGATTACGCATTGGACTTTGCAAACACTCTGGATGCAGCCATTGATACCTTGACGCAGAACTATTTTTTAAACCGCAGTCTTATTCTCTCCATTGTAATTGCTACCCATGCCACTGTGGAGCAGGGAGAGCATGGAATCATGTATCGCAACAATATGCTGAGGGACAAAAATATCGGATTTGCTGATTTAGTGGCAGAAGTTACTAAAATCAGAACTTTTGTATACAACTATGCCTATGGCAACCTCCTAAGCCTTAAGCATAATCCCCTTGTGGACACCTCCTATGCGCTCGTCATTCACAATGGACACGGTTCAGTTGCCTTAGGTCTATTTCTCAACAATGAAATTACCTTAGGCAAAAACAATTCCTTCCCAGAATGTTCACATTTGCCTTTCCCATACGGTTTTGAACAGTCCCTAGGTGAATACACTCCTCATACTGAGGAGGCTTTGTATTTTGCAATTAGCGTATTAGCCCCGATTTATAACATGAATGAGGTAATTATTTCAGGGGATTGTCTCCTCCAGCATCAGGATGTCATCGATAACGTTGGCAACATGCTCAAGCACTGTGAAGATCCAAGACTGCACAACATTCATATTCGTTACTGTGGCAGTGAGGCCAGACACAACTTTGAAGAATTAGTTTATCTCAGTTTCGATTCTCTAGTAGAAGTCTTAGATCCCCAAATTGCCAGCAAAGATTTAGAGTCATTAGTTTCAAAAATCAGTTACAGCAATTTTTAAACCTATCAAATCATAGACTCAAAAAAAATCTTTTACGGTAAACAGATCAAAATATTTGTCTGCTCACATTTTACAAAATAACCTACAGTGACGTAGGTCAAGTTTTTTTAAAATTTAGT